>CAMLGC010000032.1 GCA_946479505.1 uncultured Sphingomonadaceae bacterium | reverse complement strand
AGCGTCTGCGCGCCGCTCGTGACCGGCTGCACCTCGGCGCCGAGGAGCTTCATGCTGAAGACGTTGGGCTTCTGCCGCTCGACGTCCTTCGCGCCCATGAAGATCGTGCAGGGCAGGCCGAAGCGCGCGGCGACGGTGGCGGTGGCGACGCCGTGCTGGCCCGCGCCCGTCTCCGCGATGATCCGCGTCTTGCCCATGCGGCGCGCGAGCAGGATCTGGCCGATGCAGTTGTTGATCTTGTGCGCGCCGGTGTGGTTGAGCTCCTCGCGCTTGAAGTAGATTTTGGCGCCGTGCCCCGCCGGCGCGTCCTTGCGGAGCGTCTCGGTGAGGCGCTCGGCGTAGTAGAGCGGGCTGGGGCGGCCGACATAATGTTCGAGCAGGTCGTCGAACTCGGCGGCGAAAGCGGGATCGGTCTTGGCGGCGCGATATTCGCGCTCGAGCTCGAGGATGAGCGGCATCAGCGTCTCGGCGACATAGCGGCCGCCGAACGTGCCGAAATGCCCGCGCTCGTCAGGCTGGGTGCGGAAGGAATTGGCGGTCATGACTGGCCCGCGGCTTTAAGGAATGCGGCGATCTTGTCCACATGCTTGACGCCTGGCGCCGATTCGACGCCCGACGACACGTCCACCAGCGGAGCGCCGGTGCGCGCGATTGCCTGGGCGACGTTGCCGGGGGTGAGCCCGCCCGAGAGCGCCCAGGGCAGGGGATGGCGGAAACCGTCGAGCAGCGCCCAATCGAAGCGCAGGCCCATGCCGCCGGGGAGCGCGGCATCCTCTGGAGTCTTGGCGTCGTAGAGCAGGCGGTCGGCGGCGGCTGCGTAGCTGCGGCCGGCGTCGAGATCGGCGCGCGTCTTGATCGGGATCGCGGCCCAGATTTCGCGGCGCGTACGCGCGCGGATCGCGGCGGTGCGCCCAGGGGAGGTCTTGTGGAGCTGGATCGCGTCGAGCTTTGCGGCAGCAATCGCGGCGTCGAGCAGCGCGTCGTCGGGGTCGACGAAGACGCCGACCCTGCCGATATGGCCCGGCACGCACCCTGCCAGCCCCGCAGCGCGACCGAGCGTTACATTGCGCGGGCTTGGCGGAAAGAAGACGAACCCGACATGGCTCGCTCCACCCGCAATTGCAGCGGCGAGCGTTTCGGGCGTCGACAGGCCGCAGATCTTGGCGGTGGTCACGCGGGCGCGCTTAGCGCGCGATGCAGCGTGGCGATAGGGGCCTAGAAGCTGGCGCCGTCGACCTTCTGGATCGTCAGGGCGTCGAGATCGATCGCGGGCACGCAGCGCAGGTTGATTGCGCGCGTTTCGGTGCCGTCGGGCATTTTCCCCTCGGCGAAGGGCTGGGCGCCGCAGGTGGCGCAGAAACGGTGCGTGATCGCGTGCTTGTTGAAGAGATAATCGGTGAGCGCTTCATCTCCCGAGGTCAGCGTGAAGGTGTCCGCGGGCAGGAAGGCGAGCAGGAAGCCCTTGCGGCGGCAGTGCGAGCAATTGCAGCTCATCGCCGTCGCTGGGGGATCGGCATCGACCGTGAAGGTGACCGCGCCGCAATGGCAGCTACCGTCGAAAGCCATCAGCCTGCTCCTGCTGTCAGATCGTCGCGCCGATTTCGCGGGCGGCGAGATCGGGGTCGGCGGCCTGGGTGATGGGGCGCCCCACGACAATGATCGAGGCGCCCGAATCGAGCGCCGCGCGCGGGGTGACGATGCGCTTCTGGTCCGCGGCCGAGCCGTTGGCCGGGCGCACGCCGGGAACCACGAAGAAGCCCTTGGGCCAGGCCTTGTGCGCGGCCGCGACCTCCGCACCCGAGCAGACGATACCGTCGACGCCCGATTTCATCGCGAGCTCGGTCAGGTGCATCACCTGCTCGTGGGAATTGCGTTCGACGCCGACCGCCTTGAGATCGCGATCGTCGAGGCTGGTGAGCGTCGTTACCGCGACGACCTTGGTGCCGGTCGGCGCGGCCGCCTTGGCGTCTTCGAGCATCGCGCGCCCGCCGGCGGCGTGGACCGTCAGGATCGCCGGCTCGAGCGGGCGCAGCGCCTGGATCGCCTTGGCGACGGTATTGGGAATGTCGTGGAACTTGAGATCGAGGAAGATGGGAAGGCCGAGATCGGCCATCTCGCGCACGCCCGCGCGGCCGTTGGCCATGAAGAATTCGAGGCCGAGCTTGATCCCGCCGACATGGCAGCGGACGCGCTGGGCGATGTCGTGCGCGCGCTCGAGCGAGGGGGTGTCCAGCGCGACGAAGATGCGCGTCGTCATGCCGAGCCCGGCGGCATGAGCGGCGGCGCGTCGGCGCTTGCCGGCGGTGCGGGTGCGGGGTCGACGGGCGAAGTCGGCGGTGTCGGCACCGCGACCGTCTCGCGGACGGCTTCGAGCGACCGCTCGGCAGCCGCGAGGCGCTGCTTGAGCCGCCAGCGCACCGCGTGGTGATAAACGAGCATCGGCAAGAGCCCCGCGAGGAAGCATACGAGCACGAGCATCGGCAGCTTCACGTCGGCGACGAGATCGTTCCACAGATGGACCTTGGCGATCTCGTCCCAATTGCCGAAGACGAACGCCGCGACGAGCACGGCGATGAGGAACCAGAAAAGGCCCTTCAGGAACTGCATCGGCGGCGGGTCTCCATGCGATCGAACCGGCCGGTGAGCCTATTACGGTGCGCGAGGTTTGACTAGGCCTGTGGAAAGTTGGTTGCGCTCCTTCGCGGAAGCACAGCCGACGAGGAGGGGCCGGTGGGGAAGGTCCCGCTATCCCTGCCCGACATCCTTGCGGATCGCCTCGACCAGGCCGGGAACCGCACCAAGCCGCGGCTCTTCCTCGTCGAGGATGGCGTGGAAGACCGCCCGCTTGATCGCCGCGACGCGGCCGGGCTTCATGCGGCCGGCGGGCAGCGTCGAGACGACGATGTCGATCAGACGCTCGGCGCCGTGGAGGCGACCCCACAGATAGTCGTTCTCGCGATAGGCGCGGCTGAAGAAGGCGCCGAAGCTGTTGAACTGGATACCTTTCAGTGTCGCCTCGGCGCCACCTTCCCGGATCGAGCGCGCATCGTCGGGGGCGATGCGATCGACCTTGATCGGATCGAACTCGTCGAGCCCCTCGCCCTGGAGCAGTGGCAACGTCGCGACGTCGTAATAGGGAAAGCCGAGATAGGTGAGGAGCAGCGGACGACGGATATCGCGGGGCAGCTCGGCGAGCGCGGCGGCGAGGCGTTCGTCGGCGGCATCGTCGAGTCGCGTGAGATCGAGCGATTCGCCCAGGCGATCGAGCAGCGGACCGGCATCGGTCTTGAGCCGCCGCACGTCGCCGCGCAGCCTCAGGTGGAAATCGGTGCGCTTGCGCTCGAGGAAGCCCGAGAGCGAATCGTACAGCGCGTCGCGGAACGGCGCGATCGCCGCATCCTCGTGTCCCTCTTCGATCTCGCTCAGCCGCCGCGCGACGAGACGCAGCCGGCGGATGCGGTAGCCGAGATCGTAATCGCGCAGGAAGGCGATGGTCGCTTCGTTCGCACCACCCGCGAAGGAGGGTTCGGTCCCGCCGAAACCGCGGGTGCGCACGGCCTGCTCGGTGAGATCGCGCAGCCGGCGCCAGCGGTCGGGGCCGATCTCGCCGCCGATCTGGTAGAGCAGCCGCGCAATCGTATCGATCACGCGCGCGATCTTGAGATGGCCATAGGCGACATAGCCGTAGCCCGCGCGTCTGCCGGCTGCGATCTGCGCGCGCCGCCGCCATCCCGCGAGCCGCGGCGCGGTGGGGCGATCGAGGAAAAAGGTGTGACCGAAGAGCGATTCGATCTGCGCTTCGACCTCGGGCGCGATGTCGGCGATCACCGCACGCATCTGCTCGATCTGGCGCGACCGCTCGGCAATGTCGTCGAGATTGTCGCGGATCGGCTGCTGGCGCGGCAGCGCCGAAATCGCGCCCAAAATCGTCTGAAAGAAGCCGGGCGGCTCGTTTCCGGCGCCGCCCGCAAGGTGAAACTTCATGCCCGGCGACGGATCGATATAGACGAAGCGCCGATCGACCTGGCGACGCGCCGGGCGTTCGCGGAGCGCGTCGATTGCCGGCCTGAACGGCGCGTTGGCGAGCACCGATCCGTCGATCAGGGCGGCCGTGTCGGCGGCGTTGGCGGCCGCCTGGCGCGGCAGGATACGCGCGAGGAAACGCTTGCGGCTGGGCCAGGAGAGCTTGCGTTCGGCGAGCACCGCATCGATCTCGCCGACGGTCATGGGGGGAAAGGCGCCGGGAAAGCTCGAGGTCGCGCGCGCGGCGAAGGCGAGCTCGGCCTTGTGCCCGAGCGCATCGCCGCCCTCCCCATGATCGCTGAAGGGAAAGACGAGCCGGTGCTCGGTCTCGACCACCTCGGGCGGCGAGTTCAATCGCAGCCGCTCGGGATGGCCGCGAAAATCGGTGACGGTGACGAAGAGATCGAGCGGCTGCCCATCGGGCAGCAGACGCGGACCGGCGGGCGCGGCCTCCATCGCGTCGAGCGCGTCGAGGAGCATGCCGGTGAAGCGTGAACCTCCAAAGGGCGGCTCGAACCAGCGCGAGCGCACGAAGTGCGAGAGCTTGGCGCGGACCTCTTCGCGTGCGCCGGGCTCGACGATCTCGTCCAGGTCGCTTTCGGAACGCCGCGCCGCCATCCAGGCGATCGGCAGCGCCCACATCTTCGAATAGCGCGACGAGGGCGCGGCTTCGGGTCCGATCAGCGCCTCGACATCGGCCTTTTCGAACCAGAGATCGGTAAGCGGCTCAAGGCTCTGGCCCGTTGCGATCGCCTGCGCCAGGAACACGCCGTTGATCCCGCCCGCGCTCGCGCCCGCGACGATGTCGACGAGCACGCGCAGGCGGACCTTGTGGTCGGCCTCGATCTCCTCGAGCAGTGCGCGATAGACGCCCTGGCTGCCTTCCGCGGCCTTCTCGCCATCGAAATAGGCGCGACTCGCGCGGGCGAGGCGCCAAACCTCCTTGGTGATGCCGTGCATATAGACGGCGAGGCTGATGCCGCCGTAGCAGACGAGCGCGAGCCGGATTTCCTTTTCGCGCATCTCCGAATCCATACCCCCGCCCGTTCTTCGATCGTCACGCCGGAATTTGTCCCGGCACTCAAGGTAGAGCAAGAACAACGACGTGCAACGCGGCTCGTTCGTCGGGCCCGGAAACAAATCCGGGACGACGCGAGAGGCGTGTTCACGCCCGTTCCAGCGTCGCCCAGATGGGAAGGTGATCGGAAGCCTTGCGCGAGGTGGGGCTCATGTGGACGCCTGCCTCCTTCACCGTGAGCTCGGGCGAGACCATGATCCGATCGAGCCGCGCGATCGGACGGCGGACGTGAAAGCTCGGACCAGTCTCGGCGAAGCGGTAATCTCGGGCGAAATCGCGCAGGCACCCTGCGCTCGCGCTCCATTCGTTGAGGTCGCCCATCATCACGGTCGGGTGCCGATCGGTGCTCACATGAACATGCGCCATGATCGCGGCGGCCTGGCGACGGCGCCAGAGCCCCGAAAGGTCGAGGTGCATCCCGAGCACCCGCACGGTTTCGCCGTTCACCCGAACATCCGCCATGACCGCGCCGCGCGGCTCCAGCGCGGGGAGGTGGACGGCCTCGCAATCGAGGATTTCCGCCTCCTTGCGCACCAAAATCGCGTTGCCGTGCCAGCCCATCGACGCCGCGCGCATCCCGAAGGGCACGGCCTTCCATGGGCTGTGCTCGTCGAGCAGGTGCGGCGTGAGGACCTGCGCGCGCTCGCCGAAGCGGCGATCGGCTTCCTGGAGGCAGACGATGTCGGCGTCGATCTCGCGCAACACCTCGAGCGTGCGATCCGGGCGCCGGCGGCGATCGGTGCCGATGCCCTTGCGCATATTGTAGCTCGCGACCTTTATCATCTGCACCAGCAACGCTGGTCCGATTGCCGAAGTTTCACAAGAGCTGCTTTGCCGAATCGGCACCGGTCCGCTCCCGCCGGACCCCCATAAGATGTTGCCGTTGGGACGCCGGGCAGGGAGCGGCCGATACCGCCCTGTTTCAGCTTTGCCGAAACAACTTTAAGGAGCCCCCATGAAGGGAATCATCCTGAGCGCGGGCAACGGCTCGCGCCTGCTACCGCTGACCCGCGACATGCCCAAGTGCCTGGTCGAGGTCGACGGGCGGGCGATCCTCGACTGGCAGCTTCGCGCGTTGGCCGAGGCAGGCGTCGACAGCGCGGTGGTGGTGGTCGGTTATCGCTCGCGAAGAGTGCAGGCGCATCTCGACGCCGCGCAGCCGCCGCTCCCGGTAGCGCTGTTGTTCAACCCGTTCTGGCGGGTGGCGAGCAGCATCGGCAGCGTATGGATGGCGCGCGAGCATCTCGATAGCTCCTTCGTGCTGATGAACGGCGATACGGTTTTCGAGCCGCAGGTGATCGAAGGCGCAATCGCCGACGCGGGCGAGGGCGTGGGGCTGCTCGTCGAGCCGCTCAGGGGGCACGAGCACGATGACATGCTCGTCGAGGCGAGCGCGGGCCGCGTGCGCGCGGTGGGGAAGAACCTTTCGACCGAGCATGCGACGCATCGATCGCTTGGCGTCGTGCTGGCGCCGCGCGAGGAGGATGCGCTGCGCTATTGCCGTGCGCTCGACGAGGTGATCGCGGCGCCCGACGGAACGCAATCCTATCACCACGACGTGGTCGACTGGCTCGCGGGAACGGTGGGCGTCGGCGCGGTGGAACGACGACCGGGCGTGTGGCAGGAGATCGACCGCCCCGCCGATATCGATCGGTGGACGCGGGGGCACCATCGCGCGTGACGCGGCCGGTTGCCTTTCTCTTTCTCGGCGAGACGCTGCTGATCCCGCACTTGTACCCGATCGTCGAGGCGCTGGCCGAGGCCGCGCCGGAGCTGCCGATCGACCTGTGGGTCTCCACGTCGGTCCATGAGGCACTGATCGGGCGGTGGTTGGCGGAGGGAGAAATCGCGTCTGCACGCGTCCGGCGCGCGCCGGGGTTCCGCACGATTGCCGGCTTCGAAAACGGCCGCAACCCGCCGCTGCCGGCGAAGCTCCCGATGCTGCTGCGGCTCGCCCCCATGCTCAACCGCGCGGCGCTCGTCGTGTGCGCCGAGCAGACGAGCCTGTGGCTGCCGCGGATGCTGCCGATGCGGCCGCGCTTCGTGAACGTGCTCCATGGCGCAGGATCGATGTTGAACCGTAACGATCCGCGCCGGCGCGCCGCGTGGAAGACGATGGTACCGGCGGAGGCCGAGCGCGGTGCGCTGGCGACGCATGGCGTCGACCGCAGTTCAGTCGAGGTGGTGGGATATATCAAGGCGGGATTTCGGCATCGCACGGCTGTTCCGGTGCTGTTCGCGGATGAGCGGCCGATATTGCTCTATGCGCCGCATTGGCAGCGGCATCGCTCGTCGTGGTGGTCCTGGGGGCCGCAGGCGATCGATACGGTGCTTGCGAGTGGGCGGTACAATCTGATCTTCGCGCCGCATCAGCGCCTGGTGGAGAAGGCGCCCGGGGTGCGCGACGTGGCCGCCGGCCTTGCTGGGCGCGGGGACGTGCATTGCGATCTCGACAGCTTTGCGATGGTCGACGGCAGCTACACCGCGGCCGCCGATCTCTACCTTGGCGACACGTCGAGCCAGGTCGTCGAGTTTCTGATGCAACCCAGGCCGTGCGTGTTCCTCGATCCGCTGGGCGCGGCATGGGAGCGCGATCCTTCCTATGCGATGTGGCGTGCGGGCGAGGTGGTGTCGGACATTGCGGCGCTCGATGCGGCGCTGGCCCGGGCGCCCGAGCGGCATGGCGCGTTCATTGAAGCGCAGCAGCGGTTCGCGGAAGCGCAGCTCGGCGATACGAGCGGGGCGGCGCCCATACGCGCGGCGCGGGTGATCCTCGACGCGGTGCAACGATAAGGCTATCGGCGCGGCCATGCAGACCGACGCAAGGCCCGCCATTATCCCGGTGGGCGAAAATTCGACGCCGATCTGGGGCATGAGCGCGCGCGAGCGGCTGCGGCGGATCGCGGCGGCGGGCGGGTTTCCGTGTGATGGCGAGAGCACGAGCGGCGCGATCCTCGCCAATCTCGATTTCGCATTCGATCCGGCGTGGGTGGGATGGCTTGCCGACAGGCCGGGAACGGTGGTGACGCGCGGTGGCGTTCCCGTGCTCGCGCACGTCGCGCCCGACCAGCGCGAGAAGGTGGCGCAGGCGATGGCGACCGATGCGATCCTCGCGGGAGGGGAAGGGCTGACGATCCACCCCGCCGAGGCGGAGGAGGGCATCTTCAACGAAGCCCTGCGCAAGCGCGAGCGGCCGTTCGCCGAGCGGCTCGTGCCCGCGAACGTTCCGACGATCGAGCGGGCGAGCTATGCCGGGGCGTACAAGGGCGTCACCGATCTGCTCACCAAATATCTGTGGCCGACCTGGGCGTTCCATCTGACGCGCCTCGCGGCGCGGATTGGCATGTCGCCCAACCAGGTAACGGCGATCGGCACGTTGCTGTGTATCGCCGCGACGGTCGCGTTCTGGAACGGCTGGTTCTGGACGGGGCTGGCGACGGGGCTCGTCTTCATGGTGCTCGATACGGTGGACGGGAAGCTCGCGCGCTGCACGATCACCTCGTCGGCCTTGGGCAATGCGTGGGACCACGGGATCGATCTCGTCCATCCGCCGATTTGGTGGTGGGCGTGGGCGGCGGGGTGCGCGGCGTATGGTCGGGCGCTTTCCGACACGATGTTCTGGGTCGTGATCGCCACGATGCTGTTCGGCTATGTCGTGCAGCGGCTGATCGAAGGCGCGTTCATCGTGCGTTTCGGGATGCACATCCATGTATGGCGTCGATTCGACAGTCGGTTCCGGCTGGTGACGGCGAGGCGCAATCCGAACATGGTGATCCTGTTCGTGGCTGTCCTGATCGGCCGCCCCGATTGGGGGATCATCGCGGTTGCGGGCTGGACGTTGGTGTCGCTCGTCGTTCATCTCGTCCGGCTCGGCCAGGCGATGGCGGATAGGGCGAGAGGGCACGAGATCGAGAGCTGGCTCGCCTGAACCGCCGGCGCAAGGGAGTGTGGCGGACGTGTATCGGTTGATCCTGTTGGGCGGCGTTGCCGCAGCCGCGGCCGTCGCGCAGCCTTCCTTCGCGGCAGATGCGTGCGACGGGACGCCCGGCGCGGGCAAGGTCAAGCTCACCACGATCGCCGAGGGCGTGCGCAACGCGGCGGGCGAGGTCGCCTTCACGCTCTATCCCGACGACAAGAGCCGCTTTCTTGCAGGCGGCGGCAAGCTCGCGCGCGTGCGCACCGCGGCCGTGGCGCCGCGCACCAGCGCCTGCTTCTGGGTAACGCCCGGACATTATGCGGTCGCCATCTACCATGACGAGAATGGCGACCACGATTTCAACCGCACATTGTTCAAGATCAAGGAGGGGTTCGGCTTCTCGAACGACGCGCCCACCACGCTCGGACTGCCCTCCTTCTCGCAGACCCGGTTCGCGGTGCCGGCGGGCGGTACGACGATCCGGATGCGGATGCGCTATTCGCGCTGACGAGACGCCCGAACTGCGGTGGCGCAGGGCGCCGGTCTTGCCAAGCGCCGCAATCCCGCCCATTTCTTGGGCCAAAGCAACGACGCGCTCCCGCTGCATCGTACACGGGAGGAATGGCGACCACGAATGCGGCGGGTGAATTTTGAGCAACAGACCCCACGCCTATGCGCGATTCGACGGCGGCGCCCTGATCGGGCCGCGTGCGCACGTCGACGAGCGGACCGTCGCCTCGGCCCTGCTGCCGATGCCGGGCCGCTTCACGGTGCCGCCCGAAATGCAGCCGCTGCCGCGCGTCGGCGTCGTCAGCAATCCGAAGAGCCATCGCAACCGGGCGCGCGCGCATCGCGTGCTCGAGCCGGCGTCGGGCATTCTGTTCGAGACACCCCGGACATGGATCGAGCTCGGCGATACGCTAGAACGCTTCGCTGCGGAGGGTGTCGACCTGCTCGTGGTCGATGGCGGCGACGGCACCGTGCGTGACGTGCTCAGCGCGGCGCCGGCGGCGTTCGGCGATCGGCTGCCGCGTCTCGCCGTCCTGCCTGCGGGCAAGACCAACGCGCTCGCCCTCGACCTTGGCGTGCCGCTCGACTGGACGGTCGCCGATGTGATCGCCGCCGCCGCCGCCGGCCGTTTCGTGCGACGCGCTCCGATCGAAGTCTATCGCGACGGCGCCGCTCATCCCGACGTGCGCGGCTTCCTGTTCGGCGCGGGTGCGTTCGTGCGCGCGACCAGGGTGGCACAGCGCACGCACCGGTTCGGCGCATTCAATGGACTCGCGGTGGCGCTGTCGTTGACGCTCGGCATCGCGCAGACCTTCTTCGGCTCGGCAACCAACGCGTGGCGCGTCGGCGAGCGGATGCGCGTGCGCACCGACGATGGCGCGCTTGTCGATCGGTCCTTGTATATTCTGTTTGCCTCGGCGCTCGAGCGGCTGCCGCTCCACCTCAAGCCGTTCGGCCGCCGCCGCTCCGGCCTCAAGATGCTCGCGATCGACGCGCCGCCCAAGAAGATGGTGGCCGCCGTGCCGGCGCTGCTTGCGGGCTCGGAAGCGAAATGGCTCGATCGCGCAGGCTATCATCACTGCGATCCGCGTGCGTTCGAGCTGTCGCTCGAGGGCGGGTTCATCCTCGACGGCGAGCTCTACAAGGGCGGCGACCTTTCGATCCGCACCGGCGCGCCGATCGAATTCGCGGTGCCGTGACGCCGCTCACCGCGCGGATCGCGGGCGAGCTCGGCGCCGAAACGCCGCCCCAGGTCGAGGCGGCGGCACGGACACTCGCCGAGGCGCTCGGCGGCGCTGCCGTGCTGTTCTACGGATCGGTGCTCAGGACGCGCGATTTTGCGGGGGTGCTCGATTTCTACGTGCTGACCGACGACGTTCCGGGGCGCGGCGCTCGGCGGCTGGCCAACCGGTGGCTGTGGCCCGAGGTCAGCTATCACGAAATCGCAGTCGCCGGTGAAGTGATCCGCGCCAAGGTGGCGACGATGCCGCTTGCGACCTTCGCCCGCGCCGCGGCCGGGGAGACGCTCGACACAACGATCTGGACGCGCTTCGTCCAACGTGCCGGCCTTGTCTGGACGCGCGACCGCGATGTCGAGGCGCGGGTTGTCGCGGCGGTGGAGGCGGCGGCGGTGACCGCGGCACGCTTCGCGGCAGTGTTGGGGCCGAAGCGGGGAACGCCGCACGGCTTCTGGAAGGCGCTGTTCGCGGAGACCTATCGCACCGAATTCCGCGTCGAGAAGAAGGGCCGCGAGGATCAGATCCTCGCCTTCGATCCCGCGCGCTTCGATGCGCTATTGCCCGCGGCATGGGAGGCGGCCGGCATCGGCTTCGCGAGCGAGAACGGGGAATTGATCCCGCATATCGAACCCGGCCGTGCGCGCGAGATGCGACGGGCATGGCGGACGCGGCGGCGGAGCGGGAAGCCGCTCAATTTGGCCCGCCTCACCAAGGCCGCGTTCACGTTCGACGGTGCCGCGCGGTACGCGCTCTGGAAGATCGAGCGGCACACCGGGCTCGCTATCGCGCTGACCCCATGGCGCGAGCGTCATCCGATCCTCGCCGCGCCGGGCGTGCTGTGGCGCGTGTGGCGCGCGGCCGGCCAGCGGTGAGTTTCAACGCTTTGGTGCTGGCGGGATCGCGCGGCGGCGTCGATCCCGTTGCCGATTACGCCGGCGTGTCGGACAAGGCGCTGGTCGACATCGGCGGCGAAACCATGCTCGCGCGCGTCATCGAAGCGCTTCGCGGCGCGGGCGCGGCCCGGATCGGCGTCTCGGCCTCGTCGCCTCCCGTTGTGGAGGCAGCGCGTGCGCTGGGCGCGGAGATCGTCCCCGCAGAGGCCGGGCCGAGTTTGAGCGCCGACGCGGGGCTCGAAGCTCTAGGCACGCCGCTGCTGCTCACCACCGCCGATCATGCGCTGCTGCGCCCCGAATGGGTGCGTGGCTTCGTCGATACGGTGCCGGAGGGGGCCGACGTGGCGGTGCTGCTCGCCCGGCGCGATCGGATCGAGGCGGCGACGCCCGAGACGCGGCGCACCTATCTGCGCTTCGCCGATGGCGACTGGTCCGGCTGCAACCTCTTCTGGTTCGCGAATGCGCGCGCCGCCGCCGCGATCGCGCTGTGGCAGCGGGTCGAGGCGGATCGCAAGCGGCCGTGGCGGATCGTCCGACGGCTCGGACCGGGGCTGTTGCTGCGCTATCTGCTGGGCCGGCTGACGTTGGCTGAGGCGGTCGCGCATCTCGGCCGGCGGGCGGGCGTGGCGGCGCATGTGGTTTCGGCTGAGGACGGACGTGCGGCAATCGACGTGGACAAGCCCGAGGACCTCGATCTCGTTCGTCAGCTCGTGGGGCGCACCGGCTGATCGGCTTCGGGCACGCGGGTGCTCGCGGCGTAATGGATCACCGCCGCTCCGAGTAGAACGGCGCCCGCGAGTGAGCCCGCGAGCACGCCGATGCCGGCGCCGATCTCGCCCATCCGGGGCAGCAGCGTGATCGTCGTCGCCAGAAGCACCGCCACCGCGACCGCGCGCGCGACCATCGCGGTGCCGGCGCGGTGGACCGCCATCAGCACCGGCTCGAAGCTCACGGTCGCGAGATCGACGCACCCCGCGGCGGCGAGCCAGAGCAGCAATGGCCCGGCATCGGCGAAGCTGCTGCCGCCGACCAGGATCAGAATCGGCTTGCCCGCGATTCCCACCAGAACGAGAATGACGAGGGCCGCCGCCGACGACGCCCAGAACAGCCGCGCGAGCATTTGCGGCAGCCGAGATGCCGCGGGTGAGCGCACCGCGCGGACGATTTCCGGGAACGCCGCGCGCGCGAGGAGCTGCGACAATTTGGCGAGCGCCTGCGCAATCTGAAAGGCGAGCCGGAAGGCGCCCGCCGCCGCGGGGCCGACATAGCCGCCGACGAGCAGCAGCGGCACATGCTTGGTCGAAAGGCTGAGCGTGGCGCTCGCATTGGTGCTGAGCGTGAAACGGACGAGCCCCGGATTGTCGGCGAGCAGATGACGGCTGGCGGGCGGGCGTCTGCCGATGAGGGCAAGGTCTCCGGTGCGCGCGAGAATGATCCAATAGGCGCCCGCCGTCACCAGCTCGGCGGCGGCCCAGGCGAGCAGGAAGCCTTCGATCGTGGGGCGCAGCGCAAGCGCGAGGCCCGCGCCGACGAAGCGCGTGACCGGCGTCATGCTGTCGGCGAGCGCCGAGAGCGAAAAGCGGTCGCGCAGGCGCAGAATGCCGAGCGGGGTCGAGCGGATGGTGACGAGCTGGACAATCGCGAAGAGCAGGGTCGCGCGCATCAGATCGGGCGTGATCCCGAAATCGCCACCCCAGATCGCGAGGATCAGAATCGTGAAGCCGATCCCCGCGATCGCGCTCAGCGCATCGAGGCCGAGGCATGCGCGAAGCAGCGCCGCCAGGCCCTGCTCGTCGCCCGAATTGACGTGGTCGACGCCGTAGCGGACGACGATCTGCCATGTCTGGAAACCGACCAGGAGCGCGATCGCCTGCGAGGCGCCGGTGATGAGCGCAAAACGCCCGAAATCCGCGGCGCCGAGCGTGCGCGTCGCGACGCCGAGATAGACGAGCGACAGCACCGCGAGCACACCGCGGCTCGCGAGCAGCCAGCCGAGATTGCGCGCCGCCGCACGCACGCCGCTCGGCAGGCGGGCGAAGCGGCGGGGCGGATGCTCGTTCTCCATGCGCGAGCGCCGACTAGAGCGCTATCGCGTCGCGGGCAAGCAGGATGGTGCCCGGTGCCGACACACCGAGGCGGGCCGAGGCCCGTCACCAGCGCGACATCGCGAGGCACTCACTCTTGGATCGCCTTGCGACGATCAGGTCGGGCGGACCTCTTTTTGCTCGAGCTTGGCGAGCCGCTGCTGGACCTCGTCGAGCATGTTGAGAACCGCTGTCTCGCGCGGTGCGGCGGGCGCGGCGATCCGGAGCGCTGCGGCAAGCGGGCCGGCAACGGCGCCGAGCGCGGCGAGATCGGATCTCGAAAAGCGCGAGCCATCTTCGCGCGGCGAGAGCACCAACCAGCCCGCCAGCCCATCCTCGTCCTCGAGGTGCAACACGAACCCGCCGGGCGTCTTTGCTGGCGTTACGGCCTCGTTTTCGGCAACGTTGCGGCTGGCGAGCAGCGCGCGGCCCGTCGGCGTGCGTGCCAGGATCGCGCCCGCGGGCGCATGGAGCGCGCGCAACGCCACGTCGAGCGCGCGGGCGGCGACCTGGGGGACGTCGCAGCGCTCGCGCCAGACGCGCAGCCGTTTGGGCAGTTGTTCCAGATCGAGGCGGGTGGGATTGAAGCGCCGCTTCGACCATTTCAACGTCAATCGTTGCGTGGGCGCGAACACGCCCACCGCCACCATGGCCCCGATGGCGAGCGCCAGCGTCACGTGGCCGGGCCCGAGCAATGTTGCGACGATCTGCTTCGTCAGTTCCGACAGGATTGCCCAGAACAGCCCGATTCCTCCTGTGAGGAGCGTATAGGCCACCGAACGCGAGATGATCCGGTCCACATCCCACAGCCGGTAACGGATCAGCGACACGAGAAGGCCGAGCGGCATGACCGCGAAGCCGAGATTGAAGAGGCACACCGTGACCAGCAACCAGGCGCCGCGCACGGCCGCCGGCCAGTCGTCATACGGCGCGAGCGACAAGCCGAGCGCTACGCCCACCAGCACAAATCCCGCCGCGAACCCGAAGGCGGCCCATTTGATCTGTTGCCGCTCCGGCCCCGGTCGAAGCCGGCGGTAGCGCATCACCTGCGCCGCGATCAGCATCAAAGGCACGCATATACCCACCAGCAGCGAGGACACGTCGCCCAACCGGTCGAGCGCCAGTGCCAGTCCGAGCAGCGGCGCAGCGACCAGAGACCAGCGAAGCCACGGCGGGGTGAACGATCCATTGGGAAAGCTCGCCAGCGCGATCACCAGCAGCGTCCACCACACACCCGTCACAATGTCGATCACCCAGCCGGCGCCGATCGAAAGCCACATCAACAGGGGCGGATCGACACTCGCCGCGATTCCCAGAAAGCCGAAACCGAACAGGATCGCCAGCGGATCCCCGGGACGGCGGAGCAGCAGCACGATGCTCGACCCCAGCAGGGCCGCCGAACAGAGCAGCGTGAAGAACAGCCTGATGACCATTCGCAGATTGACGGACATGGGGATCGGCGTCGCGACAGCGCGGGCGCGTGACGATCGACTGATGTGAACTTTCATCTCGCGGCCGTCGGGATTGCGAAAGCCGATCGGCACGGTGTCACCGGGCGCTGCCATGAGCGTGCGGGCCAGCGAGAGCGAGGAGGCATCGGCCCCGAAACGCCGACCCGCAATCGAGGCTATCCGGGCACCGGCGACGACGCCCGCCGCCGTGACATCGGCGCGCAATGGCTCGACGACGACCCGGTCCTCGTCGTCGAATTCGGTGGAAATCCCGACCGCATAAAAAGCGGGGTTCACCCGATAGCTATCGAACAGAACGAAGCCGAATCCGGCAAGCTGGATCGCCGCGACCAGAAGGAAAAGCCCCAGCCAGGCGAATCGTACCTTGGCAGCGATTCCCGGCGCCAGATTTGGAAGCGCGTCGGGTGGCCACCGACCGCGTTCCATCTCGCCCGCCTGCGCCATTCCGGATCGCCTTTCCGGTCCCTATGCTGATCCCCGTCAATTACCATAACGGACGCCCGCGTTGAAGCGGCTGGCGCATGAGGAGCTGGACGATCGGCAGCAATCGTGGCGATGCGGATGGTGCCGGTTGCAGGATTTGAACCCGCGACCTTCGGTTTACAAAACCGCTGCTCTACCAACTGAGCTAAACCGGCGTGCCCGTTTATCGCCCATGCGTCAGACGACGCCGAAGGTCCAGCCCTCGGCACGCGCGAGCTCCGGGGTGAGGCCATGGGGGCGCCATAGTTCCGGCCGGTGCGCATTGGCGCGCAGCCATGCTGCGGTGAGGAGCGCGTCGGCGCTGTGATCGTCGATCGCGCCGCCGCCCCCGACGGGATCGCTCCCGATCGCCGGGTGGGTGAGAGCTTCGTCGAGCGCTTCGACCGTCGTCATCTTGGTACGTCCTCGCGGACGACCGCCGGCCAGGGCGGCGATGCTGGTATAGATTTCGACGACGAGCGACCCTTTCGCGGGAACGGGATCGAAGGGCCAGATCGGCAGCGCGCGCCCGAGGCGGTGGAGGACGCGCATGCCGGTGAGGCTCGATTTTCCGACCTGCGCGGCACCGACGAGGTTGAGATTGCTGGTGGGATTGAGGCCCTGTTCGCGCTGTGCGACCTCGGTAACGCGCAGCCGCCCGCGGCCGATGCCGAACCGATCGCCGGTGCGGCCGCCGTGCCGTCGGAAATGACGGGAAGCTTCGGGGTGATCGACGAACGCGGTGGCGGCAAGGTGCGGGTCGGCGGCGCATAGGCGGTCGACGAACGCCCATAGCCCGCGCGCGTCCGACGGGCTGCCGCTCCACCCGGGAAAGAAAGCGCCCTCGTCCGCGAACGGGAGCGAAAGCCCGAGATCGAGCCCGACCAGCGTGTTCTCCGGCATGCCCTCGCGCAGCCAGTCGAGCACCTCGGCGCGCGACCAGACATGGCCCGGGCGGACCAGGACCGGCGCGGCGTCGCCGATGCCGCACAGCCCGATCGCGAGCCCCTTCTGCCGCGGCCCGATCGCGCCCGACCAGTCGATCGCGGCGAAATGGGCGAAGCGCCTCACGCCTTCTTCTTGCGCGGGCGGGCCTTCGGTTTGGCCGCGGTCCAGTCGCGCGAGCGCTCGATCATCGCGCGGACGCGATCGGGATCGGGGCTGTCGTAGCGGATCAGCACCGCGGGCCAGCCTTCGTAATGCGGGCTCTGCCAGAAGGTCGCGGGGTCGGTTTCCTTGAGCATCTCGACCGTGTCGAGGTCGAGCGCGATGCCGAACGAGCTGTCCTGCTCGTGCCCGGTGTAGAGGAAGGCCCGGCCGTTCGACGCGATCTTCACGGCGGGCTTGCCGTAGCTGGTCGACCGCTCGGTATCGGGGAGCGTCAGCGCGTAGGCGACCGCATCGTCGAAGGTGATCATCGCTTGCGCTCCCGCAAGTCCTGCCACCACGCCATGCGTTCGGCGATGCGCTTCTCCATGCCGCGGTCGGTGGGCGTGTAGAAGGTTTGCGGCGCCATTTCCTCGGGCCAGTAGCCCGCGCCCGAAAAGCCCTCCTCGGTGTCGTGATCGTAGGAATAGCCCTTACCATAGCCGATCTCCTTCATCAGCTTGGTGGGCGCGTTGAGGATGTTCTGGGGCGGCATCAGCGAGCCCGTTTCCTTCGCCGACCGCCATGCGGCGCCGGCCGCCTTGTATGCGGCGTTCGATTTGGGCGCGGTCGCGAGATAGAGGCACGCCTGGACGATCGCGAGCTCGCCTTCGGGCGAGCCGAGGAACTCGTACGTATCCTTGGCGGCGAGGCATTGTACGAGCGCCTGCGGATCGGCGAGGCCGATATCCTCGATCGCGGCACGCGTCAGGCGGCGAAGCAGATAGAGCGGCTCCTCGCCGGCGGTGAGCATCCGCGCGAGATAATAGAGCGCCGCTTGCGGGTCGCTGCCGCGGATCGATTTGTGGAGCGCCGAGATGAGGTTGTAATGCCCCTCGCGATCCTTGTCGTAGACCGCGACGCGGCGCTGGAGGAAGGCCGAGAGCCCCGCGGGATCGAGCGGGCCGTCGAGATCGACCGAGAACAGCGTCTCGGCCTGGTTGAGGAGGAAGCGGCCGTCGCCGTCGGCGCTGGCGACCAGCGCGTCGCGGGCGGGCGGAATGAGGGGGAGCGGACGATCCTCCACCGCCTCGGCGCGATCGAGCAATGTCGCGAGCGCGTCGTGGCCGAGCCGGTGGAGGATCAGCACCTGCGCGCGGCTGAGCAGCGCGGCGTTGAGCTCGAAACTGGGATTCTCGGTCGTCGCGCCCACCAGGGTGACGGTGCCGTTCTCGACATAGGGCAGGAAGCCGTCCTGCTGCGCGCGATTGAAGCGGTGAATCTCGTCCACGAACAGGAGCGTGCGCTTGCCGATCCGTGCGTGCTCTTTGGCCTCGGCGAACGCCTTCTTGAGGTCCGCGACGCCGGAAAACACCGCCGAGATCGAGACGAAGCGCAGCCCCACGGCGTCGGCGAGCAGCCGGGCGATCGTCGTCTTGCCGGTGCCGGGCGGCCCCCACAGGATCATCGACGAGAGCTTGCCCGCCGCGACCATGCGGCCGATCGCGCCCTCGGGACCCGTCAGGTGCTCCTGGCCCACGACGTCGTCGAGCCGGCGCGGCCGCAGGCGATCGGCGAGCGGCGCGTCGTCGGCGGGCGGCGCTTCGGGAAGAGCGGATTCATGATCGGCAAAAAGGTCGGCCATCGTTCGGAGAAGATAGACGCACGCGAAAATAATTGCAGCGGAGTCTTGCTTCGTCGCATCTAAGATATATCTTAGAGCGATCTCAACACAGGCAGGATGCAGCAATGTTCAATCATCAGCACGGCCGCTGCGGCGGCAAGCACGGCGGGCGCCGCGGATTCGGGCCGCGCGGGCGCGGCGGCCCCTTCGACGTGGCGTTCGACGGGCGCGACTGGCGCGATCGCGACGGCCGCGGCATGGGCCGGGGCCGCGGGCGGCGGATGTTCGACGGAGGCGAGCTTCGGCTGGTGCTGCTGAAGCTGATCGCCGACGAGCCGCGCCACGGCTACGACCTGATCCGCCTGGTCGAGGAGATGACGGGCGGCGCCTATGTGCCGAGCCCCGGCGTAGTCTATCCGACGCTGGCGATGCTCGACGAGATGGACCTGATCGCCGAGCAGAAGGCCGAAGGCGCCAAGAAGCTGTTCGCGATCACCGAAGCGGGGCGCGCCCACCTCGCCGAGAACGAGGAACTGGTCGCGGCGCTGATGGCGCGGTTGGCGGCGGTCGGCGAGATGCGCGAGCGCACCGACGGCGCCCCGATCCGCCGCGCGATGGGCAATCTGCGCCAGGTGCTCCAGCATCGCCTGATGCGCGACGATGTCGCCGCCGAGACGCTGCTCGACGTCGCGGCGATCATCGACGAGGCCGCGCAGAAGATCGAGCGGCTCAAATGAGCCTCTCGGTCGTGCGGGTGCCGACGCATTCGGCCAGCCGATACCTCCAGCAGCTCGCCAAACATTGGAGCCACAAGATGACGGTCGTCTTCTCGGAGGAAGAGGGCAGAATCGACTTTCCGGGCGGCAGCCACCTCGTGATGCGCGCTGATAGCGAGAGCCTCGACCTCGAGCTCAGCGTGCCGGAAGGAGAGGATGCGGACCGCATGCGCGAGGTCGTGGAGAACCACATCGATCGCTTCGCATCCCGCGAAGCGCCGCTGACCTGCGAGTGGAGATAGCGAAAGCCGGTGCGTCGTTCAGCCCGCGTGCCGCACCATCAGCGCGAGATAGGCGTCGAGCACCGCCTGATTGGCGCGTTCCCAGCTATAGCCGGCCGCTTCGGCGTGGCCCGCGGCGCCCATGCGATGGCGCAGGTCAGGATCGGTGACGATGTGCTCGATCGCATCGGCATAAGCGGCGATGTCGCGCGGGGGCACGAGGAAGCCGGTTTCGCCCTCATCGAGCAGATCGACCGCCCCGGTCGCACGGGCGGCGACGACCGGTACGCCTGCGGACATCGCCTCCAGCGTGACGTTCCCGAAGGTCTCCGTGACGCTGGGATTGAAGAACACGTCCATCGACGCGACCGCACGGCCGAGATCGTCGCCCGATTGAAAACCGGCAAACACCGCCTCGGGCACTTGCTCCGCGAACCAGTCGCGCGCGGGCCCCTCGCCGACAACGAGCACCTTGTGCGGCACGCCGCGCCGCCTGAGCTCGGTGACGACGTCGGCAAAGACGTCGAGCCCCTTCTCCTTCACCAGCCGACCGAGGAAACCGATCGCGCGCTCTTCGTCGCCGATGCCGAGCGCGCGACGCCAGCCCAGATCGCGGCGCGCGGGTCGGAAGCGGTCATGGTCGATTCCGCGCGACCAGATGCCGATCGGCGTCGCGACGCCCCAGTCCTCGAGCAGCGCGGCGATACTCGGGGTGGGCACCATCACCTGATCGACGCGGCTGTAGAAGCGGCGGAGCAACTGCACCGCCGTGCCTTCGAGAAAGCCGAAGCCATAATAGCGTGGATAGGTCTCGAAGCGCGTGTGGAGCGAGGCAAGCGAGGCGAGACCGTGCCGCCGGGCGTAGCTGACGGCGCGATGACCGAGGAAGTCGGGCGCCGAGACATGGATCAGATTGGGTGCGAAGCCGGCGAGATCGCGCCGCACGCGCGCGGTGAGGCCGCCCGCCATCCGGTATTCGCCGCGGCCGATCAGCGGCAGCGCGGGCACGTCGACGAGATCGCCCGTCGCCTCGAAGGCGGGATCGGGCACCGTCGGCGAATAGACGCGCACCTTCACCCCGCGCGCCAGCAGATGCCCGACGAGCAGGTTGAGCGCCTGGTTGGCGCCGTCGCGCACGTAATTGTAGTTGCCGCTGAACAGGGCCACGCGGAGATCGCTCGGGCGCATCCGCGCGCCGATAGCGGGATTCGTCCCGGATGACTATCTCCTCCCGACAAGGAGACCCGCCCATGAACGATCTCGCCGATTTTCCGATCACCCGCCGCTGGCCCGCCCAGCATCCCGACCGACTCCAGCTCTATTCGCTCAACACGCCCAACGGCGTGAAGGCGTCGATCATGCTCGAGGAAACGGGCCTCCCTTACGAGGCGCACCTCGTCGATTTCGGCGAGCACGACCAGAAGACGCCCGAATTCCTGTCCCTCAACCCCAACGGCAAGATCCCCGCGATTCTCGATCCGGCGGGCCCCGGCGGCAAACCGCTGGCGCTGTTCGAGAGCGGCGCGATCCTGATCTACCTCGCGGACAAGACGGGCAAGTTCGTGCCGCACGATCCGGTGGGGCGCTGGCAGGCGATCCAGTGGGTGATGTTCCAGATGGGCGGGGTGGGGCCGATGTTCGGGCAACTCGGCTTCTTCAACAAGTTCGCCGGAAAGGACATTGCGGACAAGCGCCCGCTCCAGCGGTACGTCGACGAATCCAAGCGGCTGCTCGGCGTCATGAACGATTCGCTTGCGGAGAAGGCATGGTTCCTCGGCGACGACTATACGATCGCCGACATCTCGATGCTCGGCTGGGTGCGCAACCTGATCGGCTTTTACGAAGCACGCGAGCTGGTGGGGTTCGATGCGTTCGCGAACGTCGCGGCGTGGCTCGAACGCGGGCTCGCGCGGCCGGCGGTGCAGCGTGGATTGAGGATTCCGTCGAAGGGGTGATCGGCCCTATTCGTCGATCGTAGCCGCGGCCCCGCCTTCGAGCGGAAGCGGCCCCTTCGGCGAACTCGCCGGCTGCGGCGCACTTCCCGCGGGCGGCTTGCGCGGCGGCGGTCGTCGGTGCTTCGGCGTTGCGCGCGTGCTGCGCACCGCCATGACGAGCCGGCGAAGGCTGTCGATCCTGCTCATGGCGGGATCATACCAGCAAAGCGGCGTCAGCGCCATCGGGCGCTTGCGTTCGCATTTCCGATGTTCCCCTCTCGTTCCACCTCTGCTACACGGCACGCATGGCCAAACCCCAGAAGCGCTATGTCTGCCAGTCGTGCGGGTCGGTGAGCCATCGCTGGCAGGGGCAGTGCGCCGATTGCACCGAGTGGAACACGCTCGTCGAGGAGGCGGGCGCGATTGTCACCCCGTTTCAGGCGAAACACAATTTGCAGTCGGGCGGGCGAGCGATCGAGGTCGTCAGCCTCAATTCCGAGGTGGCACTGCCCGACCGGCTCGCGACGGGGATTGCCGAGCTCGATCGGGCGTTGGGCGGCGGGCTGGTCGAGGGATCGGCGACGTTGATCGGGGGCGATCCGGGGATCGGGAAGTCGACGTTGCTGTTGCAGGCAGCGGCCAAGCTGGCGCTGGCGGGGCGCCATGTCGCCTATGTCTCTGGCGAGGAAGCCGCCGATCAGGTGCGGCTGCGCGCGCAGCGGCTGGGGCTCGGCGCGGCGCCGATCAAGCTCGCGGCGGCGACCTCGACGCGCGACATCCTGACGACATTCGGACAGGGTACGCCGCCGGCATTGCTGGTGATCGATTCGATCCAGACGATGCATTCGGACCTGATCGAGGGCGCGCCCGGCACGGTGAGCCAGGTTCGCGCGAGCGCGCAGGAGTTGATCCGCTTCGCCAAGGAGCGCGGCACCGCGGTGGTGCTCGTCGGGCACGTCACCAAGGACGGGTCGATCGCCGGGCCGCGCGTGCTCGAGCACATGGTCGACACCGTGCTGAGCTTCGAGGGCGAGCGGAGCCATCAATACCGCATCCTGCGCGCGCTCAAGAACCGCTTCGGCGGCACCGACGAGATCGGCGTCTTCTCGATGCAGACCGAAGGATTGACGGAGATTTCGAACCCATCGGCACTGTTTCTCACCCATCGTGATGAGAATGTTACCGGCACGACCGTTTTTCCCGCGCTCGAAGGCACACGGCCGGTGCTGGTCGAGATCCAGGCGCTGGTGGTGCGGCTGGCGAGCGGCGCGACCCCGCGCCGCGCGGTGGTCGGCTGGGATTCCGGTCGGCTCGCGATGATCCTTGCGGTGCTCGAGGCGCGGTGCGGACTGAGCTTCTCGTCGGCCGAGGTCTATCTCAACATCGCGGGCGGCTATCGCGTGCAGGATCCGGCGGCGGACCTCGCGGTCGCGGCGGCGCTCGTTTCGGCGCTGTCGGAGCGGCCGGTGCCTGCCGATGCGGTGGCATTCGGCGAGGTGGCGCTGTCGGGCGAGGTGCGCCCCGTCGCGCACGGGGCGCTGCGGCTCAAGGAAGCGGGCAAACTGGGCTTCGAACGCGCGCTTCTTCCCGCGGGGATGACCGGCGAGAAGAGCGGGCTGAGCCTGTCGGGGTTCAAGACGCTGGGCGCGCTGGTCGATCATATGCTCGGGAGAGCGTGAGAGCCAACCAAACCCTCCGTCCCGGCCGCCCCGAGCTGGCCACGGCCGCGTCGGCAGCGTGCGGGAGCGGTGCGAAAGCGATCAATCCGAGCGGATCGCTTCTCTCGAACACGGCCTCGCCGCCGCGATGGACCGGCTGACGCCGCTGTTCGCCCGAACCCCGAAATGGGCGTCCTGAGGCTCGGCGATCGCAAAGGCGCGTGTTGCCACTCGACAGCGGCACGCTTTGCGGCGAGATAACGCGGAATGGGCCTGACCACGCTCGACATCCTCGTGCTCCTGATCGTCGGCGGCAGCGCCGTGCTCGGCGTGATGCGCGGCTTCGTGACCGAAGTGCTGTCGCTGTTCGCCTGGGTGGCGATCGTCATCATGCTCAAGCTGTTCCACACGCCGGTGGCCGCCGCGCTTGCGCCGATGATCGGGACGGTGGGCGGATCGGCGGTCCTCGCGTTCGTGCTGATCGCGGGCGCCACCTATTTCGCTGGGCGGATGGTGGCCAACGCAATTGGGCGGCGGACGCGGACCTCGATCATCGGGCCGGTCGATCGCGCGCTCGGGCTCGGGTTCGGCGCGTTGAAGGGGTTGATCTTCGCCAGCCTGCTTTTCCTGCTGGCGGTGCTGGTGCTTGACACGATGCACGGCGGGCCGACCCAGCGGCCGGATTGGCTGGTCTCGTCGCGGACCTATCCGTTGCTCAACGTCACGAGCGCGAGCATCGCCGATTTTGTCGATCGGCGGCGGCATGGCGAACCGGTGTTCGGAAAGCGCGATGCGGCCGAGGACGAAAAGGCGTCGGAATAAAGGCGGTGATTATCGGGATGCACCCTGCGGTATTCCGCCCTACATGCGGGGCATGAACGCGCCGCTCTACAATCAGGAAATTCTGCGGCTCGCTGCGTCGATTCCCTATCAGGAGCGGCTCGCGCAGCCGATGGGATCGAGCGAGAGACGCTCGCCGATCTGCGGGAGCCGGGTGACGGTCGACCTCAATGTCGATGCCGGGGGCCGCGTCACCGAATTGGGGCTGCTGGTGCGCGCTTGCGCATTGGGGCAGGCCTCTTCGGCGTTGATGGCGGGGCACGCGATCGGGCGTTCGATCGAGGAGCTGGCGGCGGCGCGCGATGCGCTGACGGCGTGGCTCGCGGGTGAGGGCGCAATGCCCGACTGGCCGGGGGTCGAGGTGCTCACGCCCGCATTGCCGCACAGCGCGCGACACCCCTCGATCCGGCTCGCCTTCGAGGCGGCGGCAGAGGCCGCGGCCGACGCGCGTGCGATCTCCGGCTGATGGAGGCGCACACCGCATCGCTGCTCAAGGACGGGGTGGTTCTGCTCGGCTTCGCGCTCGGCTTCGTGCTGCTGTTTCGCAAGCTCGGGCTCGGCGCCACGCTGGGCTATCTCGTCGCGGGCGCGGTGGTGGGGCCGCAGGTGCTGGGGCTCGTTGGCGACGCCGAAGCGAAGATGGGGATCGCCGAGCTCGGCATCACGCTGCTGCTCTTCCTCGTGGGGCTCGAGCTCAGCCCCTCCCGGCTGTGGCGGATGCGCAAGGAGATTTTCGGGCTCGGCACCGCGCAAGTGGTGCTGTGCGGGCTCGCGGTGACGGGGGTGGTGTTCTTCTTCACCGGCTTCACGCTCGCGGCCTCTATCGCGCTCGGCCTGCCGCTTGCGCTTTCCTCGACCGCGCAGGTGTTGCCGATGCTGCAATCGGCCGGGCGGATGCGTACGCCGTTCGGCGAACGCGCTTTCTCGATCCTGCTCTTCCAGGATCTCTCGATCGTGCCGCTCATCACGATCGTCGCCGCGCTTTCGCGCAATCCGGCGGATGCGGCGGGGCCGCCTGGATGGCAGCTCGCGCTCTACACGGTGTTGGCGATTACCGGGCTGGTCCTCGCCGGCCGATTCGTGCTGCGCCCGCTGTTCACGCTGATCGGCAATCTCGGCGAGCGCGAGATGTTCATCTTCGCCGCGCTCTTCACGGTGATCGCGAGTGCGGCGGTGATGGAGGCGCTGGGACTTTCGACGGCGCTGGGCGCGTTCATCGCGGGGGTGATGCTCGCCGACAGCCCGTACCGACACGAGCTCGAGGCCGATGTCGAGCCGTTCCGGTCAATCCTGCTCGGCCTGTTCTTTCTGTCGATCGGGATGATGCTCGACCTCTCCGCGATTGCAGAGCGGCCGGGCTTCGTCGTTTCGATGGCGATCGCGCTGATCGTCACCAAGGCGGTCATCATCGGCGGGCTCGGCCTAGTGATGCGGATGCGCTGGCGGCAGGCGCTCGCGCTCGGGCTGCTGCTGAGCCAGGGCGGCGAATTCGGGTTCGTGCTCTTCGCGCAGGCGCAGAGTGCGTTCCTGATAGCGCCCGAGGCGGCGAGCCTGTTCGGCGCCGTCGTCACCCTGTCGATGGCGACGACGCCCTTCCTGATGATGGTGACGAGTCGCATCCGCGCCGAACCCGGACGCAAGGCGGACGGGCTCGATCGCCCGAGCAAGGACGGCGCGAGCGCGATCGTCGTCGGCTATGGCCGCTTCGGCCAGACGGTCGCGCAGATGCTGATCGGGCAGAAGATCAGCGTGTCGCTGATCGACCGCGACGTCGAGATGATCGAGGTCGCGGGCACGTTCGGAATGAAGGTCTATTATGGCGACGGCACGCGGATCGATCTGCTGCGCCAGGCGGGGGCGGCCGAGGCGCAGCTCCTGCTGTTCTGTCTCGACGGCGACGTGCTCGACGCCGAGATGCTCGAAGGCGTCAACAAGGCCTTCCCCGATGCCGCGATCTTCGCGCGCGCCTATGACCGGCGCAGCCTGATGAAAATGGCGGGCGCGCCGATCGCGGGTACGGTGCGCGAGGTAATCGAATCGGCGATCTGCATGGCGCGGCTGGCGATGACGAAGATCGGGGTCGACGAGGAATCGATCGACAATACCGAGGCCGACTATCGCGACCGCGACGCGCGTCGGCTCACCCGCCAGACCGAGACCGGGGATATGCATGCCGAGGATGACGCGATGCTGACGCACCGGACGGCCGCACAAACGCAGGGAGAATGCGGATGAACTGGATCCTGGTGCTCGCGGGGCTTTCGGGGGCGCTCGCGGTCGGGGCGGGGGCGTTCGGCGCGCATGGGGCGAGCGGCGAGGCGGCCGAGTGGCTCAAGACGGGCGGACATTACCAACTCGTCCACGCGATCGCGGCGCTGGTCGCGCTCCAGCTCGGCGCGCGCGGACCGGCATGGCTGTTCCTCGGCGGTGCGATGATCTTCGCAGGCACGCTCTACCTGATGGCACTGGGGCTGCCGCGCTGGCTGGGCGCAGTGACGCCGATCGGCGGCGTGCTGCTGATCGCGGGCTGGCTGTGGCTGGCGTGGACCGGGATCAGGCCGTAGCGGGTTTCTGACACCATAGCGCATACATGCCGGCGAAGAGCGTCGGGTGTTCGGCCTCGATCGCGTCCCATGCCGCAAGATCGAGCGGCGATGATTTGCCAAGAAGCATTCCTGCTTCTTCTGGTGCGTCGAAGCCGACAAGTTCGAGGCCGGCTGCGCCCAGCATCCGCGCAATCTGGGGCAGGTCGAACTGATGCTCCAGAACATGAAACAGCAGGTCTCGGCAGCCGCTCAGGCTCCAGAAATCATCGCTCTCGGTAAGGCGCGCGAGCGGGGCATCGGGCGGAAGCGCGAGGATGTGGGCGCGCAGCGCGCGGATGCCGTCGTCGCCTTGCCAGCCGCGCGCGCGAATCAGCGCATGCGCCTCGCGGACGAGCGCGCGGACGCGGCGGCTGTAGAGCGCGATCCGCAGCACGCCGCCCGGCGTGAGCACCGAAGCGAGCGTGCGCAGGCCATCGAGCGGATCGGCGAGGTGGTGGAGCACGCCGGTGCATGTGATGAGATCGAAGCGGCGATCGGCGGGATCGAGATCGAGCAGGTCGCCCTGGACGAAGGCAATGTTGGTGAGGCCCAACTCGGCGGCGTTACGCCCAGCGTAGGCGAGGCTCGCGCGGCTGAGATCGAGCGCGGTGATCGCGAGGCTCGGATCGGTGCGCGCGAGGTCGATCGCCTCGTAGCCGGTGCCACAGCCAGCGACGAGGGTTGCGAGCGGAGCACGGGGCAGGACGGCACGGTCGATCCCGGGCAAGGCCACGAGGTGGGCGCGAACGTCGGCGCGCTGCGGCGGCGGGGGGGCGTGCCAGCGTGGATAGGGATGCGATTCGTATTGTGCGCGGACGTGCTGCGAGGCGGCGCGATGGGTGTCGCTGAGGCTCGGCATCGCCTCGGCGAGCGCGCTCTCCTCTGCGAGGTCGGTGTACGTGCGCTTCACGAGAACCGCGACGAGCGGCGTTGCCTCGTGCAGCGGCGGAACGTCGAGGTCGATCAGCGCCGCGTACATTGCCTGGCGCAGTGTTGAGGAGGGTGTCGGCTGCGCCGCGAGGGCGCCCACGCTTGCGTGCTCTTCAAGTGAAACCGGCAGCATATAGCCGCTCGCGAATCCTTGCAGCGCGAGCGCGGCGGCAAGGGGAGTGAGCGCGGGGTCGCTGCGCGTGAGAGCCAAGCGGCGCAGTGCTGCGATGCGCGTTTCCATCGCGGGCAGGGTGTTGCGGCAGCGGGCGAGGAACAGAAGCCACAGCGGATCGCGCGCGGCTGCATCGGCATCGAGATCGGGGTATCTGAGGAGGAGCAGCTCGGCGGCCGGGCGCGCGAGCGGCTGCGGGTCGAGCATCGGATGGCGGAGGCAGGCGAGGAGTTGCGCGTACAGATCGCCCGGCGCGTTAGCCACGGGCACGATCGAGAAACGCCGCGACGCCGCCGAGATCGACCGAGCGA
Organism: uncultured Sphingomonadaceae bacterium; assembly: GCA_946479505.1. The sequence goes on along the minus strand of CAMLGC010000032.1, from coordinate 38 downwards.
TCGAGATAGGTTTCGCCGATGCCGCGCGCGAGGAGGAA
>CAMLGC010000031.1 GCA_946479505.1 uncultured Sphingomonadaceae bacterium | reverse complement strand
GCGACCGCCGCCCGCCGCCGCCGCTGCCTTTCGGCGGCCCGCGCTCGCGCTGAGGCTCAGGCGTCGGCGAGATCGAGTCGGCGCTTGATCCGCGATACATCGTCGCGGATCGCGTCGAGCTCGAGATTGATCCGCGCGATATCGCCCGCGATCGTCACCTGCTGCTGCTCCACCGAGCTCAGCCGCATCTTGATCGACGCAAGATCGCGGCGGAAGTCGCCGAACTCGGCGTGCATCCGCTTGAGCAGCTCGTAGGTCATGTCGGCGGCATCGGCCATTCCATGAATGTATGCCGCAGGCGTTGAGAAATCCATACCCGCGCCCGCTTGCGCGCGCGACTCACGCACCCGTATAGCTGCGTGCATGTCCGACGACCTGTTCGCTTCCAAAGCCGCTGCATCCGCCGACTACGACGCCTCCTCGATCGAGGTGCTCGAAGGGCTCGAGCCCGTGCGGCGACGGCCGGGCATGTATGTCGGCGGCACCGACGAGCGCGCGCTGCACCATCTCGCCGCCGAGGTGCTCGACAATGCGATGGACGAGGCGGTCGCGGGCCATGCCAGCCGGATCGAGGTGACGCTGGAGCCGGGCAATCGCCTCACGATCACCGACAACGGCCGCGGCATGCCGGTCGATCCGCATCCAAAGTTCCCGGACAAGTCGGCGCTCGAGGTCATCATGTCGATGCTCCATTCGGGCGGCAAGTTCGCCGGCAAGGCCTATGCGACCTCGGGCGGCCTCCACGGCGTCGGCGTCAGCGTCGTCAATGCCCTGTCCTCCGAAACCATCGTCGAGGTCGCCCGCAACCGCGAGCTCTACCGCCAGTCTTTCTCGCGCGGGGTGACGCTGGGTCCGCTCGAAAAGCTCGGCCCCACCCCCAACCGCCGCGGCACGACGGTCAGCTTCGTCCCCGACGTCGAGATTTTCGGCCCCAATCTCCAGTTCAAGCCCGCGCGGCTCTACAAGCTCGCGCGCTCGAAGGCGTATCTGTTCGCAGGCGTCGAGATCCGCTGGAAATGCGCGCCCGAGCTGATTTCGGAGGATATTCCCGCCGAGGCGGTGTTCCAGTTCCCCGGCGGCCTCGCCGATCACCTCAAGGAACAGATCAGCGGCCGCGAATGCGCCACCGCCGACTTCTTCACCGGCAGCCAGGATTTTCCCGATGAGCAGGGCCGCGTCGAATGGGCGGTCGCGTGGCCGCTCTATTCGGACGGCAGCTATAGCTGGTATTGCAACACCATCCCGACCCCCGATGGCGGCACCCACGAAGCCGGCCTGCGTGCCGCGCTCGTCCGGGCCTTGCGCGCGTTCGGCGAGCTGGTGGGGCAGAAGAAAGCCAAGGACCTCACCGCCGACGACGTGATGACCGGCAGCGAGCTGATGCTCTCGGTCTTCATCCGCGACCCGCAGTTCCAGAGCCAGACCAAGGACCGCCTCACCTCGCCCGAGGCCGCGGGGCTCGTCGAGAAGGCGGTGCGCGACCATTTCGACCATTTCCTCACCGACAATATGGACCGCGGCCGCGGGCTGCTCGGCTATGTGCTCGAGCGGATGGACGAGCGCCTGCGCCGCAAGCAGGAGCGCGAGGTCAAGCGCAAGACCGCCACCTCGTCGCGCAAGCTGCGGCTGCCGGGCAAGCTCACCGACTGCTCGGCCGACGACCCCGCCGGCACCGAAATCTTCATCGTCGAGGGCGATTCGGCGGGCGGCTCGGCCAAGCAGGCGCGCGACCGCAAAACGCAGGCGATCCTGCCCATCCGCGGCAAGATTTTGAACGTCGCCAGCGCCACATCCGCGAAAATTCTCGCCAACCAGGAAATCGCGGACCTGATCCAGGCGCTCGGCTGCGGCACCCGCAAGGACTGCGTTCCCGACAATCTGCGCTACGAGCGCATCGTCATCATGACCGACGCCGATGTCGACGGCGCGCACATCGCGACGCTGCTGATGACCTTCTTCTTCCAGGAAATGCCCGAGCTCGTGCGGCGCGGGCACCTCCATCTCGCGCAGCCGCCGCTCTACCGCCTCACCGCCGGAGGCAAGAGCCTCTATGCCCGCGACGACGCGCACCGCGCCGAGATCGAAGCGGGGCCGTTCAAGGGCAAGAAGGTCGAGGTTGCGCGCTTCAAGGGGCTGGGCGAGATGAACCCCGGCCAGCTCCGCGAGACCACGATGGACCCCAGGACGCGCGGCATGATCCGCATCACGCTGCCGCAGGAATATGAGGAGCGCGCGGGCGTGAAGGACCTGGTCGACCGGCTGATGGGCAACAATCCGGCGCACCGCTTCGCCTTCATCCAGGAGAACGCCGCGCGGCTGGACGAGGAAGCGATCGACGCCTGACGGCCGCGTGTAAGAAATTGCCCGCGCCGCCGACTAAAGGGATCATGGCGCAGAACCAACAGGATCAGCTCTACCAAGCGGCGACCGCGGCGCACGGCCCCGCGCTCGCCCGGCTGGCGCGCGCAGTCGAGGCAGACCCCGAACGCGCCCGCGATCTCGAGCAGGAAGTGCATCTAGGCCTGTGGCGCAGCTTCGAGCGGTTCGACGGCCGCTGCGCGCTCGCCACCTGGACCTATCGCGTCGCGCACAACATCGCCGCCTCGCACGGCCGCAGCGGCGCGCGCTCGGCGCACTTCGTCGATCTGGAGCATGCCGAAACGATCGCCGACGACACCGACCCCGAGCGCGAAACAGGGGAGGCGCACGCACTCGCCCGTCTGCGCCGCCTGATCGCGACGCTCACCCCGCCCGATCGCTCGGTGATCCTGCTCTGGCTCGAAGGGCTCGACGCCCCCGCGATCGCCGGGGTGACGGGTCTCTCGCCCGGCAACGTCGCGGTCAAGACGCATCGCATCAAGACGCTGCTCGCGCGCCACTTCAAACAAGGAGACCCGTCATGACCGATCCGCGCAAGATCTGGGCGGCGGACGACGCCCACCTGCCGCCGCTTTCCCCTGCCGCGCTCCGCAGCCGTTCCGATGCACTCCACCGCCACGTGCAGCGGCGCAATCTGCGCGAATATCTCGCGACCGCCGTGGTCGTGCCGCTGTTCGGCTGGATCGGCTGGACCAACGGCGATGCGCTGATGCGGATTGCCTGCGCCGTGCTGATCGCGGGTGTCGCGCTCGTCGTCTGGAATCTGTCGCGCCGCGGCGCGCACGCCATGCCGGAGGCGCTGGCGATCCCCGCTTTGGCGTTCCACCGCGATCAGCTCGTGCGTCAGCGCAATGCGCTTCGCAACGTCTGGCGCTGGTATCTGGCGCCGTTCGTGCCCGGTATGGCGCTCTTCCTCGCCGCGACCTGGCAGACGATGCGCGCGCACCAATCGGCCGCCACCGCGCTGGTCGCGTTCGTGCCGACGGCGGCCATCGTCGCCGCCGCGTTCGTCGGCATCCACATCATCAACCGGAAGGCGGCCCGGCGGCTCGACCGCGAGATCGCCGAACTCGACACACTCGACCAGGAGGATTGATCCATGTCCCGCTTGCTCCATGCCGTTGCCGCGATCGCCGCGCTCGCAACCCCGATCGCCGCCTCCGCGCAACAGGCGGCGACGGCGCCCGCCCCCGCCGATCTGCTGCACTCGCGCGCGAACGATCTGATTGCACTGCTCAACGGCGGCGGCGACGTGCCCGCCTGGTTCACGCCCGAATTCTTACGCCAAGTGGACGAGGCGCAGCTCCGCGCCGTCATCGCGCAGATGACGCAGATGCTCGGTCGCGCGGAGAAGGTCGAGAGCCTGACCCCGCTCGGCGACACCGCCGCCGAAGCGCGGATCGCCTATGAGCACGGCGCGCTGACGCTCCGCTTCGCGGTCGAGTCCTCGGGCGCGCACCGCTTCACCGGACTGCGCCTCACCGGCACCGAAACAGGCGAGAAGACGCTTGCCGAGGTCGCCGCGGCGATCCGCACGCTACCGGGCAAGACCGGCTTCGTGCTGACGCGCCTCGATGGGGAGCACACCGCCCCGATCGTCGCGGTCGAGCCCGACCGCCCGCTCGCGATCGGCTCCGCGTTCAAGCTCGTCATCCTGTCGGAACTGGTGCGCGAATTGAACGCGGGCGAGCGCCGCTGGGACGACGTCGTCACGCTCGACGGCAGCGATCTTCCCGGCGGCTTCTATGCCGGCAAGGCCGAGGGCACGATCGCCACGATTCGCGACCTCGCCACGAAGATGATCTCGGTGAGCGACAACAGCGCGACCGACATCCTCCTCAAGACGCTCGGCCGCAAGAAGGTCGAGGCGATGCTCCCGGTCGTCGGAATCGCCGCCCCTTCCGGGATGCGGCCGTTCCTCTCGACGCTCGAGGCCTTCAAATTGAAGGGCATCGACAACGGCGCGCTCGGCGACACCTGGCTCACGCTCGACGAGGACGCGCAACGCGCGTTCCTGGAAAAGAAGATCGACCCCGCGCCGATCTCCTCGATTCCCGCCGATCTGTTCCAGGACAACAAGCCCAACCGCATCGCCATCGAATGGTATGCGAGCCCGGCCGACCTCGCGCGCGTGATGGACTGGCTTCGCCTCCACACCCAAAGCGGCCCCGCGGCCGAGGTGCGCGATATCCTGTCGATCAACCACGGCATCCCGGCCGACGCGGCCGCGACATGGGCCTATGTCGGCTACAAGGGCGGCTCGGAGCCCGGCGTGCTCGACATGACGCTGCTGCTCCAGGCGAAGGACGGCGGCTGGTACGCGCTGAGCGGGGCGTGGAACAACGCCGATGCCGCGCTCGCCGAGGGCCGCTTGGTCGGCCTGATCGCGCGCGCCGCAGCGCTCGCGGCCGAGCGTCCGCGCTAGAAAAAGGGGGCGCTCGCCCAAGCGGCGCCCCCAACCCTGGCCCTAGCGGCAGATCCGCACGCGGACGCGGCGGCCGTAATAGGGGTCCCAGCGATTTTGCATGTAGCAGCGCGGGCGGTAGTAACGCTGGCGATAGCGATACGAATAGCGCGGCGGCGGCGCGTAATAGTCGCGATCGTAATAGTCCCGATCGTAGTAATAGCGATTGTCGTAATAGCCATCGTTGTCGCTCGACGCGATTGCGGCGCCAATGCCGAGTCCGATGATGCCGCCGACGATCGCGGCCGCAGCCTCGTCGCCGCCGTCATGGTGACGGTGGTGCCAGCGCTGGGCCTGGGCCGGCGCGGCAACGGCGAGCGCGGTGGCGCCGACCGCCACGGCGAGACCCGCCTTCTTCAGAATGGATTGCATGGGTGACCTCCGGATAACTGCTCGAACAGGGAAGCACGCTGCCAAATCAACGCACAGTCCAGTTCAGTGTTTCCTTTTATATCAGAGTCGTGCTGAACTCGGGCGGAATGGGGCGTTAAGCGCCGGTTTAGCCCGGACGACCCCGGACCACCCCGAACGAGGCGAGCGATGGCGTTTTGGCTGATGAAATCGGAGCCCCAATCCTACGGCTGGAGCGATCTCGTCCGCGATCGGGAGACCGAATGGGATGGCGTGCGCAACAACGCCGCCGCGCTTCATCTGCGCGCAATGCGGCCCGGCGACCGCGCGCTCTTCTATCACAGCGTCTCCGACAAGGCCGCGGTCGGCGTGATGGAGATCGCTCGCGCGGCGAAGCAGGACGGCGCGGAAGGCAATTGGGTCTCTGTCGCGGTCACCCCCGTCGCGCCGCTCCCCCGGCCGGTGACGCTCGCCGACATGAAGGCCGAGCCGAGGCTTGCCGGCATGGCAATGCTCCGCCAGTCGCGCCTCTCGGTCTCGCCCGTCAGCGAGGCGGAATGGACGGCGCTGATGGAGATGGCGGGCGAGCGCGAGCAATAGCGAAGCCGGGCGCGGGCTTCACCAGAGCCGTTCCACTCCGAAGGCGTCGAACACCCGCTCGTTGGAGACGATCGGCACACGCTCGACCCGCGCCTGCGCGATCAGCAGGCGGTCGAAGGGGTCCTTATGCTCCACCGAAAGCAATCCCGCTTCCTTGGCGTGCGCGAAGCCGACGGGCAACAACACGCACCCCGTCTCCAGAAGCACCTCCTCAAACCGCTCGACGAGCGAGCCCACCTTCGGCAACTTGCCCAGCCGATATTTGAGGCAAATCTCATAGACTGAAACCGCGCTGACCAGCTTTTCGGCATCGGGACCACCGAGCCGGGCCGCGGCGCGCGCCGATAAACGGGGGCTGCCTTCCAAAGCCCATATCAACGCATGCGTATCGAGCAGCAGCCTCAATCGGTTTCGCCGTTCCAGCGCGCCAGCTCTTCCTCGGGCAGCGGATCGAAGAAGCGGTCGTCGAATTCGATCTTGCCCTTGAGCGCACCGAGCAGCGGCTTCTTGTTCGACGGGGCCTCACGGACCAGGCGCACTACCGGCTCCTTGTTGCGCGTGATCACGACCTCCTCGCCGCGCAACACCTTTTCGATCAGGCGCGACAAGTGCGTCTTGGCTTCGTGAACGCTGACGCTGGTCATGCGTCGAACTTAGTCAAGCAGATGACTAAGTTCAAGCAGCGTCTTTCTGCCGGCTCGCGCGCTTGCGCTCGTGCGGATCGAGGTGGCGCTTGCGCAGGCGGATCGACTTGGGCGTCACCTCAACCAGCTCGTCGTCGTCGATATAGGCGATCGCCTGCTCGAGCGTCAGCCGCTTGGGCGGGGTCAGGCGGATCGCATCGTCCTTGCCGCCGCTCGCGCGGAAGTTGGTGAGCTGCTTCGCCTTCATCGGGTTGACCTCGAGATCGTCGGTCTTGGCGTTCTCGCCGACGATCATGCCTTCGTAGAGCGGGTCGCCCGGGGCGACCATCAGCACGCCGCGTTCCTCGAGGAAACCGAGCGCGTAGGCGTTCGCCTCGCCGCTGCCGTTCGAGATCAGCACGCCGTTCTTCCGGCCGGCGATAGTGCCCTTGTACGGGCCGTAGCGCTCGAACACGCGGTTCATGATGCCGGTGCCGCGGGTGTCGGAGAGGAACTCGCCATGATAGCCGATCAGGCCCCGGCTGGGCGCCGAGAAGGTGATCCGCGTCTTGCCGCCGCCCGAGGGGCGCATGTCGGTCATCTCGGCCTTTCGGATCGCCATTTTCTCGACGACCGTGCCCGAATATTCGTCATCGACGTCGATCACGACGGTCTCGTACGGCTCCTCGCGGCCGCCGCCTTCGGCATCGCGAAACAGCACGCGCGGGCGGCTGATGCCGAGCTCGAAGCCTTCGCGGCGCATCGTCTCGATCAGCACGCCGAGCTGGAGCTCGCCGCGGCCGGCGACTTCGAAGCTGTCCTTGTCGGCGGCTTCGGTGATTCGGATCGCGACGTTCGATTCCGATTCGCGGAACAGCCGGTCGCGAATCATGCGGCTCGTCACCTTGGTGCCTTCGCGGCCCGCCATCGGCGAATCGTTGACCGCGAAGCGCATCGACAGCGTCGGCGGGTCGATCGGCTGCGCGTGGAGCGGCTCGCTGACGCTTGGATCGGCGATCGTATTGGCCACCGTCGTATGGGTAAGCCCGGCAATCGAGATGATGTCGCCCGCCTTGGCCTCGTCCACCGCGACGCGCTCGAGCCCGCGAAACGCCATCAGCTTCGACGCGCGGCCGGTCTCGACGACATTGCCGGCATTGTCGAGCGCGTGGATCGGCATATTGACCTTGACCGTCCCCGAGGCGACCAGCCCGGTGAGGATGCGACCGACGAAATTGTCGCGATCGAGCAGCGTCACCAGGAACTTGAAGGGGCCGTCCGGGTCGGCGTCGGGCGCCGGCACATGGCCGACGATCGTCTCGAACAGCGGGTCGAGCGTGCCCTCGCGCACGTCGGCGTCGCGCCCGGCATAGCCGTTGCGGCCGCTCGCGAAGAGCACGGGAAAATCGAGCTGCTCGTCATTGGCGTCGAGGCTGACGAACAGGTCGAACACCTCGTCGAGCACCTCCTGCGCCCGCGCGTCCGAGCGATCGATCTTGTTGACGACGACGATCGGCTTGAGCCCGAGCGCGAGCGCCTTGCCGGTGACGAACTTGGTCTGCGGCATCGCGCCCTCGGCGGCGTCGACGAGCAGGATGACGCCGTCGACCATCGACAGGATGCGCTCCACCTCACCGCCGAAATCGGCGTGGCCGGGCGTGTCGACGATGTTGATCCGCGTCTTATGGCCGTGATGATCGTCCCACTCGATCGACGTGCACTTGGCGAGGATCGTGATTCCACGCTCCTTCTCCAGATCGTTCGAATCCATGGCTCGTTCTTCGACACGCTGGTTGTCGCGAAAGGTGCCGGATTGGCGGAAGAGCTGGTCGACCAGCGTGGTTTTGCCGTGATCGACGTGGGCGATGATCGCCACGTTACGTAGAGACATGGGATTTTCCTGGAAAGAGAATGCGCGCGCCATAACGCAATTGCTGCGTTGCAGGAAGAGCGCATACGCCGCTGGCGCTCGGCCGCGGACCCGGCTAGGCTGAAAACAAAAAGAGACGGAACTAGAGGGGGATATATGGGGGGAAGAATAACGGGCGCAATGCGCCTGGGGGCGATCGCGGCTGCATTGACCGCGATGCCGGCGGCCGCGCAGGAGCGATCCGACGACAATGCCGTCACCCAGGCCGACGACGCGTTCGGGATCAGCGTCGGGCGCGAATCGCTCGGCATCTACTCGCCGGGCAACGCCCGCGGCTTCTCGCCGACCGCGGCGGGCAACGTGCGGATCGAGGGGCTCTATTTCGATCCGGTCTATTCGCTGACCAGCATTCTCGCCGAATCGGTGAGCATCAAAGTGGGGCTTTCGGCGCAGAGCTATCCGTTCGCCGCGCCCAGCGGGATCGTCGATTTCAGCCTGCGCCGCCCCGCGGCAAAGGCGGGCCAGTCGCTGCTGCTCGATTCGGACAGTTTCGGCAGCTACGGGATCGAGCTCGACGGCTCGCAGCCGCTCTCCTCGACGCTGGCGATCGGCTATGGCGGCAGCTTCGGCCATACCGAATATCCCGACGGCACCGACGGCCAGCATTATTCGGGCGCGCTGATCGCGCGCTGGAAACCCTTGGCCGACATCGAGATCGTGCCCTTCTGGACCACCTCCAAAGCCTATACCGACGAGGCCGGGCCCTATTACATCCCCGCGGGCAAGCATCTCCCGCCGCAGCCCGAGCAGCGCCATTTCGACGGCCCCGACTGGGCGGATTTCAACTATATCGGGGGCAATCACGGCGTGCTCGCGATCGTGACCCCGGCCGAAAATTGGGACGTGCGCGCAGGCGTCTTCCGCTCGGTTTACGATTCGCATGCGAGCTACACCAACCTGCTGCTCGACGTGCGGCCCGATGGCAGCGCCGACCGGCTCGTCATCGCCGATCCGCGCAGCCAGGCGCGTTCGGTGAGCGGCGAGGTGCGCGTCACGCGCCTCTTCGCCGAGGGTCCGCGGCTGCACACGATCCACCTGAGCGTACGCGGGCGCAACTCGCTCAACGAATATGGCGGCTCGGACGAGATCGACCTCGGCCCGACCCACATCGGCGAGCCGGTGACCGCGCCCAAGCCCGATTTCACCTTCGGCGAGGTGAGCCAGGACAAGGTGCGCCAGCTCAGTTACGGCATCGCCTATGAGGGTCGCTGGAAAGGCGTTGGCGAGCTCGGCTTCGGCGTCTCGAAGGCCGATTACCGAAAGACGACGCTCTACCCCGACACCGCGCCGATCGTCGCCCATTCGCATCCCTGGATCTACAACGCGACCGCCGCGGCCTACGCCACCGGCAAGCTCGCTTTCTATGCGGGCTATGCGCGCGGGCTCGAGGAAAGCGGGGTGGCGCCGCCCAATGCGGTCAATCGCAACCAGCCGCTGCCCGCGATCATCACCTCGCAGCGCGACGCGGGGTTTCGCTGGCTCGTGACCGACAAGATCAAGCTGATCGCGGGGGTGTTCGACCTGAGAAAACCCTATTTCGGCTATGATTCGACCGGGCGCTACACCCGGATCGGAACGATCAAGAGCCGGGGAATCGAGACCTCGTTCTCGGGCGCGCTGACGCCGCGGCTCAACCTCGTCGCGGGCGGCGTGTTCCTCAAGCCGCGCGTCGCCGAGAATGTCGCCAGCGACACCGCGATCGGCAAGCGCCCGGTGGGGCTGCCGAGCCACATCGTCAATCTGAACCTCAACTGGAAGACGCCGATCGCCAAGGGTCTGTCGTTCGACATCTCCGCGGTCCATCGCGGGCGAACGCCGGCGACGACAGACAACGCCGTTTTCGTGCCCCCACGCGCCACGGTGAATCTGGGCGCGCGCTATCTGTTCAAACTTTCCGGCCACGATGCGCTGTTCCGCGTCCAGCTCGTCAATCTGTTCGACCGGCAGGGCTTCAGCACCGCGGGGCCGGGCATCTATGCGGCCAATGCCGGGCGCTATCTGAGCGGCTATTTCGCGATGGATTTTTAGAGCGAGCGCAGCCAGCCCTCCGAGGATCAACCGTCGGGTTCGTCAGTCCGCGCTTGGCAGCGCCGGGTAGCGTATTATATGAGCAATACACAATCTCGCGCATCTGCGTGGGGGACGGAGCATGTCGATCCGGCTTGAACGCGGGGACCGACCTGCTCCATGAAGGCGAAGAACAAGGGCCGGGAGGGCTGAGATGGCGACGACGGCGACCGACACCGTGGAACAGGACGATCTGAAGCTCACGCCGCCCGAACCGGTGCCCGCGGTGGCGCCCGAAAAATCGGCGGGGCTGGTGCCGGTCGACGACGCGACCAAATCCAAGCTTGAGGAGCGCGTCGACGCGTTCGTCACCGATCTGGTCGCGCAGGACGCCAACTCGCCCGAATTCGGCAAGCGTGTCGATGCGATCAGTGCGATGGGGCAGCGCGAGATCCGCGAGGCGGCGGGGCAGTCGAACCGCTTCCTCGACAGGCCCGTGCGCGCGATGGACAAGGACAACGGCGTCGGCGCCGACCTCGCGCAGCTGCGCCGCACGATCGAGGAGCTCGATCCGGGCAAGCAGGGCAGCCTGTCGGGCCCACGCAAGCTGCTGGGGATCATCCCCTTCGGCAACAAGATGAAGAATTATTTCGACGGCTATCGCTCGTCGCAGACGCACATCGCCGCGATCCTCAAGAGCCTCGGCTCGGGCAAGGACGAGCTGCTGATGGACAATGCCGCGATCGACACCGAGCGCGCCAATCTGTGGACCGCGATGGGGCGGCTCGAGCAGATGATCGTGTTGTCGAAGCTGATGGATCAGCGGCTCGAGGACAAGGCGAACGAGCTCGACCATAGCGATCCCGCCAAGGCCAAGGCGATCCGCGAGACCGCGCTGTTCTACGCGCGCCAGCGCACGCAGGACCTGCTGACGCAGATGGCGGTGACGGTGCAGGGCTATCTCGCGCTCGATCTCGTCAAAAAGAACAATGTCGAGCTGGTGAAGGGTGTCGATCGCGCCTCGACGACCACGGTCGCGGCATTGCGCACGGCCGTCACGGTGGCGCAGGCGCTGACCAGTCAGAAGCTGGTGCTCGACCAGATCACCGCGCTCAACACCACCACCGCGGGGATCATCGATTCGACCGGCAAGCTGCTCAAGAGCCAGACCGCGACGATCCACGAACAGGCCGCCGCCTCGACGATCCCGGTCGAGACGCTCCAGCGCGCGTTCCAGAACATCTACGATACGATGGACGCGATCGACACGTTCAAGCTGAAGGCGCTCGATTCGATGAAGACGACGGTCGATACGCTCTCGAACGAGGTCGAGAAGTCGCGCGGCTATATCGCGCGCGCCGAGGGCGCGGCGCAGAATGCGGGCGCAAGCGCAAACGAGCAGTTCAAGCTGGAGGCGCTGTGAGGTGAGCGAGGTCGACGAGCAGATCGCGCGCTCGACCGAGCTGCTCAACCGCACCTCGGAGCGCTACCGCTCGCTCTCGTCGCGGCGGCGCGAGCGACAGAAGCAGACCTTGGTGAGTCGGCTCGGGCGGATCGCGGCCGCCGACGTCGCGATCCTCCTGGGCGCGATGGTGCTCGGCTGGTTCGTGCCGCTGGGTATCGGCGGGGCGATGCTGGTGATGCTGCTGCTGCTCGTCGCGACGGTGGGGTTCGCGATGCTTCCTGCCGAGCCGACGATCACCGCCGACAAGCTCGACGAGGTGCCGCTCAAGTATCTGCCGATGAAGACCGAGCAGTGGCTCGAACGCCAGCGGGGCACGCTGCCTACTACCGCCGCACGGATGCTCGACGGGATCGGGCAGCGGCTCGAGACGCTGGGGCCGCAGCTCGTCGGTCTCGACGAGAACACGCCCGCGGCGAACGAGGTGCGCAAGCTGGTCGGCGACAATCTGCCCGCGCTCGTCAACGGCTACAACCGGGTGCCCGAGCCGCTGCGCCGGGTGGAACGCAACGGCAAGACGCCCGACCAGCAGCTTCTCGACGGGCTGGGCGTGATCGACCGCGAGATCGCGCAGATGACGCACCAGCTCGCCGAGGGCGACCTCGACCTGCTCGCGACGCGCGGGCGGTATCTCCAGATCAAATATCAGGGTGACGATACGATCGAGGGGTGAATCGTCGTTGCGAGCGTAGCGAAGCAATCCAGGGTGCGCCACATCGTCTGGATTGCTTCGAGCCTACGGCCCTCGCAATGACGGTGCCTATCGTATCGATTGAGCCTCTGCCCGCTCCCTCAGCCGATCCACCGCCACCTCGTGCAACCCGGCCGCCGTCGCCAGCACCCCGAACGCCTCGGCGCGGCGGGTGTTGAAGGTCAGCGGCTGGCCAAGGGCATCGGTGATCTCCGCACCCGCCTCGCGCGCGATCAGCGTCGCGGCGGCGATGTCCCATTCGTTGCCCCAGCGCAACGTCGCGACGAGATCGGCCTCGCCGGCGGCGACCATCGCGATCCTGAGCGCGATCGAATTGGGGCGGTACACCGTCACCAGATCGCGATCGGCCTTGGGGAGCGCCTCGGTCGGCACGCGCGCGCCGGGAAGGCTGGTGCGGCGAGCGGCGCAGACGGGCGTGCCGTTCAGCGTCGCTCCGTGCCTTGCTTCAGCGCGGAAGACAGCGGCGCGCGGGGGGCAATCGAGCACACCGATCACCGGCTGACCGTTCTCGACGAGCGCGATCGACACCGCCCAACCCTCGCGGCCACGGATATAATCGCGCGTGCCGTCGATGGGATCGACCACCCAGACGCGATTGCGTGCCAGGCGATCGGCGCTATCCACCGTCTCCTCCGAAAGCCAGCCGGCATCGGGGAGCAGCGCGGTGAGATGCGCCTTGATGAAGGCATCGACCTCGAGATCGACCTCGCAGACGGGGCTGCCCGGCGTCTTTTCCCAGCGCCGGAAATCGGTGCGCCAGCGCGCGAAGGCGAGCTGGCCCGCCTCGTGCGCGACATTGGCGACCGCATCGGCGAGTTCGCGGTTCAGCATGGCTGAACCGATTGCAAGATCAACTCAGCCACTTGCCACCGTCATCCCGTCGACGCGCAAGGTGGGAACGTCGATTCCGTGGCGGAATTCGAGATCGTTCGCGGGGGTGATGCCGCGGAACATCTCGGCAAGATTGCCCGCGATCGTGAACTCGCTCACCGGCGCGGCGATCTCGCCATTCTCGATCAGGAAGCCCGAGGCGCCGCGGCTGTAATCGCCCGTCGTCAGGTTGACGCCGTGGCCGATCAGCTCGGTGACGAGCACCCCGCGCTCGATATCGCCGACGAGCGTTTCGGGTGGGACATTGCCCGCGGCCATATAGAGGTTGCTCGGCGTCACCCCGCCGCCGCGCGCGGCGTGGCCGGTCGGCTCCAGCCCCAATTGCCGCGCCGACGCGCTGTCGAGCAGCCAGCTTTCGAGCATCCCGTCGCTGACGATCGCCGTCGGCGAGACGGGGAGACCCTCGCCGTCGAACGGGCGCGAGCGCAGGCCGCGCGGGCGGTGCGGATCATCGAGGATGTCGATCCCGGGCGCGAACACGCGCGTGCCGAGCGCATCGAGGAGAAAGCTCGTCCGCCGTGCGATTGCGCTGCCGGCGATCGCGCCGATCAGATGGCCGAGCAGCCCCGCACCGACGCGACGATCGAACACCACCGGCATCGCGCCGCTCTTGACGCGGCCGGGATTGAGCCGGGCGACCGCGCGGGCGCCGGCGCGCGCGCCGATCGTCGCGGGGCCATCGAGCTGCGCGAGGTGGCGTGTGGAATGATGCGCATGGTCGCGCTCCATCGCGCCGCCCTTGCCCGCGACGACGCTCGCCTGGAGGCCATAGCGCGTCGCCTCGTAGCCACCGCCGAACCCATGGCTGGTAGCGAGCGCGACGACCGCGCGCGCGGCGCTCGCGCCCGCGCCTTCGCTGTTCGTCACCCCTTCGATCGCCCGCGCCGCGTCCTCGGCCTCAAGCGCGATCGCCTTGAGGGCTTCGGGTGCAGGCTCGGCAGTGTCGGCGAGGTCGAGCCGGGGCGCGCTGCCGTGGAGCAGGCGCTCGGCCGGCGCGAGGCTCGCCCATTCGTCCTCGGGCGCCTCGCGCGCCATGCGGATCGCGCGCTCGACGAGGGCATCGAGCGCATCCCCCGCCAGGTCCGAACTCGAGACGCTCGCATTGCGGCGGCCGCAGAAGACGCGCAACGACAGGTCCTCGGTCTCCGATCGGCCGACATCCTCGAGTGTGCCCAGCCGCACCGATACGTGGAGGGCGGCGTGCGTCGAGAAGGCGGCGTCGGCCGCGTCGGCGCCGGCGCGGCGCGCGCGAGCGATCACGTCTTCGGCGAGCGCGCGGGCTTGGTCAGGGGATTTCATCGCTGCGCACTTAGGAGCGCACGAGCCGGATTCAAAGCGCCTGGCCCACCACGATGCACGCGAGAAACATGAGGAGCCCGGCAAAACGGTTCGAGCGGAAACGGTCGAGCGCGTTGGCGCCGTCGTCGGGCCTGAGCGTGACGATCTGCCAGCCGAGGTGAAGCGCCATCGGGAGCAATGCCAGCAGCGCGAGCGGATCGGCGCGGACGTGCCAGATCGCCGCGGCCCAGAGCGCGAGCGCGAGCGCATAGAAGGCGGCGGTGCCCGCGCGGACATGGCGGCCCATCCTGAGCGCCGAGGAGCGGACGCCGATCAGCGCGTCGTCGTCGCGATCCTGAAGCGCGTAGATCGTGTCGTAGCCGATCACCCAGACGATCGACCCGGCATAGAGGAGCAGCCCCGGAGCCGTGAGCGCGCCGGCAATGTCCGACCAGCCGACCAGCGCTGCCCAGGAGAAGACGATCCCGAGCCACGCCTGCGGCCACCAGGTAATCCGCTTCATGAACGGGTAGGCGGCGACCGGCGCGAGGCTCGCGAGCGCGACGATCGCGGCATAGACGGAGAGCTGGAGCAGGACGACGAGGCCGATCAGGCAGAGGAGGACGAGCCAGCCCCATGCGGCCGTCAGCGACACCGCGCCGCTGGCCAGCGGGCGGGCACGGGTGCGCGCGACCTTGCGATCGAGATCGCGGTCGACGATGTCGTTATAGACGCACCCCGCACCGCGCATCGCAGTCGCGCCCACGAGCAGCCAAACGATCAGGTCCCACCGCGCCACCGCACCGCCCGCGAGCGCGACGCCCCACGCGCCGGGCCAGAAAAGCAGCCACACTCCAATCGGCCGATCGAGGCGCGCGAGCAGGGCAAAGCCGCGCAGCCGCGGCGGCAGCGAGTCGACCAGCTCGCTATGCTGCGTATCGGGGACGATCTCGTCGCTCATTCGTAGCGCAGCACCTCGGCAGGATCGATCGCAGCGGCGCGGCGGGCGGGGAAGAGCGTCGCGAGCACGGTGCCCACCAGCGTCATCACCACGATTCCGGCAAGCTCGACGGGGCCGATGATGAAGGGCATGTCGAGGAACACGCCGTAGCCGCTCGGGCCCGCGGTCGTCATCTGCTGCGCGAGCGCGGCCGAGATCGGCGCCTTGGAGAGCACCAGGCCCAGCCCGATCATGAGGCCCACCACGGTGCCGATCCCGCCGATCACGCTGCCCACCGCGACGAAGATGCGGATCACCGAGGCCTGGCTCGCGCCCATCGTCCGCACGATCGCCACCTCGCGCCGGCGCGAGCGGACGAGCATCACGAGCGACGACATGATGTTGAACAGCGCGACGAGCACGACGAGCGAAAGCACGATGAACATGCCGACATGCTCGACCGCGAGCGCATCGAACAGCGCCTTGTTCATCTCGCGCCACGTCTGGAGCTGCGCCGTGCCGTCGAGCTTCGCTTTGAGCGGCGCGAGGATCTCGGCGGTGTGCTCGACATCCTGCGTCGTAATGTCGATCCTGCTGACGACATCGCCCTCGCCCACCATCCGCTGGACCGCGCCCATCGTGCCAACGACGCGGGTCGAATCGTATTTGGCGTTGTCGGTGTGGAAGATGCCGGTGAGGCGGAAGCTGTAGAAATCGGTCGAGATCGTGCCGTCGGGCGCGAAGCGGACCATCATCAGCGAGATCGGCTCGCCGACGAAAATCCCGAGCTGTTCGGCAAGCCCGCTGCCGATCACGACCTCCTCGTCGGTCGCAGGCGCGCGGCCGGTGACGAGCGCGTCGGAGACGAGCGGGCTGGTCGCGAGACGTTCGGGCGGCAGGCCCTGGAGATCGGCGGCGTAGGTGCGGCCGTTGACGCTCGCGACGACACTGCGCTCGATCGCGGGGCCGGCGGAGACCACCCCCGGGGTGGCGCGCGCCTCGGCGACGAGGGTGCGCCAATCGCGAAGGAACTCGCCGGGCCGCGTGACCGAGGCGTCGCCGTCGATGCTCGCGAACTGGCGCGCGAACCGCGCCTCGGCGCCGTTCATCACGCTCATCACGAGGATCAGCGAGGCGACGCCGATCGTGATGCCGAGCATCCCGATCAGCGCGACAAGGAATACCGCGCGGCCGCCCGCGCCCGGCAGCAGATAGCGGCGGACCAGCATCCGTTCGAAGCGGGACAGCATGGCACGTCCCTCGCCGATCGGGGGCGTCGCGGCAAGCGGTTTCACGCGCTGCGGATCAGCGGCGGAAGTCGGCCTCCACATGCGGATCGGGCGCGTTGGCGCGCAGGCGACGCGCGGGCATCGTCCGTTCGCGGGCTTTCGGACGCGCCCCGGTCGGCGCATCGGCGCTGACGTGCGCAAGCAGATTAGAAAATTTTTTGATCGACCCCACCGCTGCCCCCCAGGATACGCAACCTGCACTTCGCCGAGAGAATGCCCGACCCGCACCGTGCGTTCCGCACAAAGAGCGTGAATGTGTTGCTTACCATGCGGGCGGGTGACGCAGGCGCATCGACGCGCTAGCGAAGGGCCATGCCCGCAACACCCGCCTGGCCCCCGCAATCCACCCCGCGCCTGTTCGTCGAGACCCCGCTCGACAAGGGCGGCGCGATCTCGATCGAGGGCGCGCCGGCGCATTATCTGCTTTCGGTGATGCGGCTGAAGGCAGGCGACCCGGTCAAGCTGTTCGATGGCGTGAGCGGCGAGTGGCTCGGCATCGCACGCGACCTGCGCAAGCGCGATCTGGTGCTCGACGTGACCGAGAAGCTGCGCGAGCGCGAGCCTGTCTCCGATTTGTGGCTGTGCGCGGCGCCGATCAAGAAAGGCCGGATCGACTGGATGGCCGAGAAGGCGTGCGAGCTCGGCGTTGCGCGGCTGGTGCCGGTGCTGACGCGGCGCACCGTGGTCGATCGCGTCAAGGACGAGCGGCTGCGCGCACACATGATCGAGGCGGCCGAGCAATGCGGGCGGACCGCGGTGCCAGAATTGGGTGAGACGGCGACGCTCGATGCGCTGCTCAAAGACTGGCCCGCGGATCGCGCGCTGTTCTTCGCCGACGAGACCGGCGGCGCCCCCGCGATCGAGGCGATGCGCGCACACACGGGGCCTGCGGCGATCCTGATCGGCCCCGAAGGTGGGTTCGACGCAGCCGAGCGTGACGCGATCCGCGCCCTTCCGCAGGCGGTCGGCATCACGCTCGGCCCGCGCATCCTGCGCGCCGATACCGCGGCGGCCGCGGCGGTGGCGCTGTGGATGGCGGCCGCGGGCGATTGGTAATCCCCGTCAGGTGGTACTAGCGCCGCCCTTCCCCCTCGCCTACATCGCCGGCCATGACGACGAAGACTGTTACCGACAGCGATGCTCCGGTCATCGAGGGCCGGGCGCAGCTCGTCGAGAGCTTCGCGCGCGGCGAGAAGCCGCGCGACGCGTGGCGGATCGGGACCGAGCACGAGAAGTTCGTCTACTCGACCAAGGACCTCCACGCCCCGAGCTGGGACGAGCCCGGCGGCATCCGCGATCTCCTTCTCGGCCTCACCGAGTTCGGGTGGCGGCCGGTCGAGGAAGGCGGCAAGGTGATCGCGCTGACCGGCCCCGATGGCAGCGTCAGCCTCGAGCCCGCGGGGCAGTTCGAGCTGTCGGGTGCCCCGCTCGACAATCTCCACCAGACCTGCGCCGAGGCCGCGCGGCATCTGGAGCAGGTCAAGACCGTGGGCGACCGGCTGGGGCTCGGCTTTCTCGGGCTCGGCATGTGGCCCGACAAGGCCCGCGCCGACCTGCCGATCATGCCCAAGGGGCGCTACGCGATCATGCTGCGCCACATGCCGCGCGTGGGATCGCTCGGGCTCGACATGATGCTGCGGACCTGCACGATCCAGGTCAATCTCGATTACGCGTCCGAAGCGGACATGGTGAAGAAGTTCCGGGTCGGGCTCGCGCTACAGCCGCTCGCGACCGCGCTCTTCGCCAACTCGCCCTTCACCGAGAAGCGGCCCAACGGCTACCTGTCGTACCGCAGCCATATCTGGTCCGACACCGATCCGCAGCGCACGGGCATGCTGCCGTTCGTGTTCGAGGACGGCTTCGGCTACGAACGCTACGCCGAGTACATGCTCGATGTGCCGATGTACTTCGCCTATCGCGACGGGCGCTATCTCGACGCGGCGGGGCTCTCGTTCCGCGATTTCCTCAAGGGCGAGCTATCGATTTTCCCGGGCGAAAAGCCGACGATGGACGACTGGAACGACCACCTGTCGACCGCCTTTCCCGAGGTGCGCCTCAAGACCTTCCTCGAGATGCGCGGCGCGGACGGCGGTCCATGGGGCCGCATCTGCGCGCTACCGGCGCTCTGGGTCGGGCTGCTCTACGACGACGCGGCGCTCGATGCGGCGTGGGACCTGGTGAAGGGCTGGACGATCGAGCAACGCCAGGCGCTGCGCGATGCGGTGCCGAAGCAGGCGCTCGCGGCGCCGATTCCCGGCGGCGGCAGCCTGCGCAACCTTGCCGGCGAGGTGCTCGATATCGCCGCATCGGGGCTGTCCGCGCGCGCGCGGCTCAATTCGTCGGGGGACAACGAGTCGGGCTTTCTCGAGCCGCTGCGCGAGATCGTGCGGACGGGTCAGGTCCCCGCGCAGGTTCTGCTCGACCATTATCGCGGGCCGTGGGACGAGGACGTCTGCCGGCTCTACAACGAAACGCGGTTTTAGGCCGTCTGCGTCTCCGGCGCGGCCTTGGCCCCGCCCCTCACCCACGCAAAGAAGCGCGGCACCGCGCCGTTGCGCTCCATCCATTCCCAATAGGCGACGTAATCGGGATCGGCCTTCAAATGCCGCTCCTCGGTCCTGGCGCGCCAGTAATAGACGCCGCTCACGGCGGCGAGAACGAGCGTGTTGCGCGCGGCGTCGACGAGGCTGCCCGTCGTCGCGAAGAAGGGAAGCGTCGCGCACCACCAGAAGAGGTTCTTGGCGAGATAGGCCGGGTGGCGCGACAGCGCATAGGGGCCGTGCGTCAGGATGCCGCGGTTGGTGAGGTTCGAAAAGCGCAGCCCGAAGGCGACCGTCGCCCAGGCATAGATCGCGGTCAGCCCGACGAGCAGCGCGCCGGTGCCGTACAGCAGCACCGGATGCCATTGGAACCACTGCATCCAGCCGCCGTCGCCGAGATTGCCGACGCGATAGTCGAGCGGGCCGCCGTCATCCATCAGGATAAAGGGCGGATAGCAGATCAGCGCGGCCGCCCAGGCCGAGGCGTAGGGATTGGCGGTGCGGATATGCGCGTCGAGCGGGCGCATCGTCAGGATATAGCCGACCGTCGCGAACCCCACGTCGACCACGAACATCAAGGTGATGAGCCAGTTTGCAAGCGCGACCGGATCGTCGAACAGCGCACCGGCGTCGGCGCGGATGAACGCGCCGAACCCGCCGGGGACGATCGCGAGCATGAAGGCGAGATAGAAGCCCTTGACCGCCCAGGCCCTGAGATGGTTGGCGATCGCCGCGCGATCGGGCGCGTCGGTCCCCGTCAGCCACGCGCCGAAGGCATAGGCGCCGTCCCTGGGCTCGACGAGGCGGCGGTCGAGCCACAGCACATAGGGAATCGAGAGCAGGAAGATCGCGGGCGCGGCGGTCCGAAGGCACCACATCGCGAACAGGAAATTGTCTTCCCAATAGAAACGGCACGTGCCGTACACGATCGCGATGGCACCCCAGGTGAGCCACAGCCCGGCAAGCTTGGTGAGGCTGATGTCGAACGTCGCGCGCCACGGGCGCACGGTGTTCCAGTCGATTCCGGTCGAGCGGCGGCGGTGGACCTTGTCGACGAGGGTCGCCCACAGCACCATCGGCACCCCGCAGGCAAGGACGTTGACCAGCGCCGAGAACGGCCCATCCATCCCGAACCAGCACGCCACGCCGAGCCAGGCGATCATGCCCGCCAGCCCCGCAACGCCGACGCCGTGGCTCACCGCCGATGCAGGCCGCGGATCGGCCTTGGCGGCGGCAACGAGGCTTTTGTCGTGGAACATCGCCCCGCGACATAGCCGTCAATTGGTAAGCAAGCCGTGAAGCGGGCAGCGCCCGCTTGATCTGGCGCGCGTGCGCCGCTACCTCGCGTGCGGCCCTGAGCGGGTATAGCACAATGGTAGTGCAGCAGCCTTCCAAGCTGAATACACGGGTTCGATTCCCGTTACCCGCTCCATCGCCGCCATTTCTTTCCATTCGCTGCACGTGTCATACAGCGATGATACACACGCCCGGGCGCCCAATGCCTTCCTCACGGAAGAGGAGAATCGGCATGCGTATCGTAAAAGTCGTGATCGCCGCCGGGATGCTGACGAGCGCGCTGGCGCTGTCGGGCTGTTATTATGGCGACGGCCCCGGGCGCTGGGGCGACCACCACCATCGCGGCCACCACGGGCATCATGGTCATCACGACCACGATCGAGGCGACTGGCGGCGCTGAGCCGCCTCACCCGCCTCGTGGCGATCGGCGGTGAGGAATGCATCGCCTCGGCGGTGGTGGACAGGGCTGGATTCGAACCAGCGTACGCTCACGCGGGCAGATTTACAGTCTGCTGCCTTTAACCACTCGGCCACCTGTCCTCGAGAAGGACCGCCGAGGCGAAGGGCGGTCCAATGCCGCCCCGTGCCGGCCATGTCAACGCCCTCGTCGGGCTTGCACGCGCCCTCGCACGGACCTAGTGCCTGAGGCAGACAACACGCTTGCTTCGGGGGATTTCCATGCGCCACATGCTCCTTGCCACCGCCGCGCTCGCCATGGTGGCGACGCCGCTTTTCGCGCAATCGGTCGATCGCGCCGCGGTCAACCGCATCATCGACGAAGGCACCAACCACAGCGAGGTGATGCGCACCGCCGAGCATCTCGCCGACGTGATCGGCCCGCGGCTCACCAACTCGCCCGCAATGCGCACCGCGGAAGGCTGGACGCAGGCCAAATTCAGCGAATGGGGGCTGAAGAACGTCCACAAGGAAGGGTTCGATTTCGGCCGCGGCTGGTGGATCGAGCGCTCCGATGTGGTGATGACGACGCCGCGCCGCATCGAGCTCACCGCGATCCCGATCGCCTGGACTCCGCCGACCAACGGCACGGTGACCGCGCCGATCATCGTCGCGCCGATGCGCGAGGCGGACGATCTCGCCAAGTGGCGCGGCAAGCTTGCGGGCAAGATCGTGCTCGTGACGCGCCCCGACGAGGTTTCGGAAGATACACGGCCCGATTTCCGCCGGCTGAGCGCCGAGGATATTGCCAAGCTCGACGAGTTCGAGCAGCCAAAATACGATCCCGAGGCCGCCGATCGCCGGATGAAGCGCGCCGCCTTCGCGCAGCAGCTCGATGCCTTCCTCAAGGCCGAGGGCGCGCTGGCGTATGCCACCATGTCGCGGAGCGACGGCAAGCTGATCCACGGCGAGGGCTATCTCTACGGCGTCGGCGAGACGCAGGCGATGCCGGGCTTCGAGATCGCGGCCGAGGATTATCGCCGGCTTGCGCGGCTCGCCAAGGTGGGCCCGGCGCCCGTCGTCAGCATGACGAGCGTCGTCCATTTCGACGATTCGGACCCCCAGGCGTACAACATCTTCGCCGAGATCTCCGGCAGCGATCCCGGCGCGGGTTATGTGATGGCGGGTGCGCATCTCGATAGCTGGGTCGCGGGCGACGGCGCGGCCGATAACGGCGCGGGTTCTGCGATGATTATGGAGGCGGCACGCATCCTCGCCGATCTGGGCGTGCGGCCCAAGCGCACGATCCGCTTCGCCTTGTGGGCGGGCGAGGAGCAGGGCCTGCTCGGCAGCCTTGCCTATGTCGAGCAGCACCTCGCGCAGCGCGGCGATCCGAACGTTCCCGAAAAGACCGGCCTTGCGCGCTATTTCGGCTGGCAGCAGCGCTGGCCGATCCGGCCGCGCGACGGCTATGACGATCTCGCCGCCTATTTCAACATCGACAACGGCTCGGGCAAGCTGCGCGGCCTCTATGCCGAGAACAACCCCGCGGTGGTGCCGATCTTCCGCGAATGGCTCAGCCCCTTCGCATCGATGGACGCGAACCATGTCGTGATGAGCCGCACCGGCGGCACCGACCACGTCTTCATGCAGGCGATCGGCGTACCCGGCTTCCAGTTCATTCAGGACCCGCTCGATTACGACAGCGAGGTGCATCACACCAACATCGACACGTTCGATCACCTCAAGGCCGAGGACATGCGGCAGGGCTCGATCGTGCTCGCCTCGCTGCTGCTCGACGCCGCCAATGCGGACAAGGCGCTCCCCCGCCCGCCGATGCCGACCGAGCCTGTCGTGACCGATCCGTTCGACTATCCGGAGGGCGAATGACCTTTCCGTCGTGCCGGCGAACGCGGGCATCTCTTCGTAACTGCGAGACCCCAGCTTTCGGGCACCCATCGAAGTATTACTTCGATGGGACCCTCGCTGGGGTGATGGCCTAGTCGTGGCGCGGCGCGGCCATCGCCCCAACCAGGCCCCCCCCGGCCGCCCGCGCTTCTGGGGGCGCCATGCGGTGACGGCCGCGCTCGCCAACCCCGAGCGAACGGTGCGCAAGGTGTGGGGCACGCGCGAGGCGCTCGCCGGGTTCGACCTGCCGCCGGTGATCCCGATCACCTATGCCGACGTCGCCGATCTCGGCCGGCTGGTGCCCGCGGACGCCCCGCATCAGGGGATCGTCGCCGAGGTCGACCCGCTAGAAGACATCTGGCTGGGCGATCTGCTCGACCGCGCGGGCGAAAGCAGGCGGCCGCTCGTCGTGCTCGATCAGGTGACCGATCCGCACAATGTCGGCGCGATCCTCCGCTCGGCCGCCGCCTTCGATGCGCTCGGGCTCATCACGCAGGATCGGCACGCCCCGCCCGAATCGGGCGTGATCGCCCGCGCCGCCTCGGGCGCGCTCGAGTTCGTGCCGTGGGTGCGCGTGGTGAACCTCGCGCGGGCGCTGGAGGAGGTTGCCGAGGCCGAGTTCTGGCGGATCGGGCTCACCGGCAACACGCAGACGACGCTCGCCGAGGCAATCGGCGGCGGGCGCGCAGCGCTGGTGCTCGGCGCCGAAGGCGAAGGGATGCGTCAGAACACCGAGGCGCATTGCGACGTGCTCGCCCGCCTGCCGATCTCACCGAAGATGGAGAGCCTCAACGTCTCCAACGCCGCCGCGATCGCGCTCTACGCGGCGACGGTCAAATAGCGCATCACGAAGCGATCGGCTGCGTTCCCGACCGAACTCTGCCCCGTTTTGCTTCCCGAGCGCGTGGAACGCAGCGAAAGCAGCGGTACGTCCCCCCTGACTTCCCTTTCCCGCGGCACCGCGCCACGAAGGGCGCGGCCGTTCGGCCGGCGACGTGCCGGCGCGCGCGAAATCAACCTAATCAAAGAGCAGCGGACACCATGGCACGAACGCCGGGCTGTAGGACAGCGAAAAGAACAAACAGGGGATAGTCTGCAGGCGTTCGCAATTCGTCGTCCATCTCGACGCGCCCCCGCACGTTAGAGTGAATGGGGATCAAACCACATCGCGCCGCACTTTTCAGGCGCTTCCCGGGCGAAGCCGTACGAAATGAAGGAGCCAATTCGCTAGATCGCTTCGCTCTAATCCTCCTCGGCGATGCGCACGCGCAAGCCATCGAGCGCGTCCGAAAACTCAATCTGGCACGACAGCCTCGAATCCCCGTCGCGATCCGACGACGAGTCGAGCAGGTCGTTCTCGTCCTCGCTCATCGGCGGGAGTTTGGGCGCAAATTCCGGATCGACATGGACGTGGCAGGTGGCGCACGAGCAGCAGCCGCCGCACAGCGCCAGCACCTCGTCGATGCCGTTGTCGCGGATCACCTCCATCACCGAAAGCCCCGCCTCACCCGTGACCGCGCGTTCTTCCCCTTCTCTGGTCACGACGATAAGCGTGGGCATGCTGTCCTCCTGGCGGTGTCGCCGCCGCCATGCCGCCCCGATGCGGCGAGATCAAGGGATCGATCGATGGGCCTGACCGCCGACCAATTGCGCACCGGAATCGATGCGCTCGCCATTGCCGAGCCGGCTTTCGCCGCCGCGCTGACACGCGCCGGCTATCCCGAACCACGCATCCGCGAGCGCGGCTATGCGACGCTGCTGCGCACGATCGTCGGCCAGCAGGTGAGCGTCGCCGCGGCCGCCTCGATCTGGCGCAAGCTCGAAGAGCAGGTGGGCGACCTCACCGATCCGGCGAACGTCGCGCGCGCCACCGACGAGCAGCTCCGCGCCGCCGGGCTCTCGCGCCAGAAGGCGAGCTACGCCCGCAGCCTCGCCGACGAGGTGACGAGCGGGCGGCTCGATCTGGAGAAGCTGCCGGACGACGACGAGGAGGCAATCAAGGCGCTCACCCATATCAAGGGCATCGGCCGCTGGTCCGCCGAAATCTACCTGCTGTTCGCCGAAGGGCGCCCCGACATGTGGCCGGCCGGCGACCTCGCGGTGCAGATCGAGATCGGTCGTATTCTCGGGCACGACGAACGCCCGAGCGAGAAGACGCTGCGTGCGCTCGCGGAGGGCTGGCGCCCGCACCGCGGCGCCGCGGCGATCATGGCGTGGCATCACTACAAGATCGAGGTGATCTAGGTTGTTGAATCATTAGCCATAATCGCGCACACCTTTACGGGGGGAAAAGGGTGCGATGGGGGATGGCAGCAGCAATAGGCCGGGCGAGCCGGCGATCGAGCTCGATTATGCGAAGCCGGCGCCGCCGCTCGCGCGCTTCGTCTCGGGCTATCACCGCTACAGTCTCGGCCTGCCCGAGGGCGACACGCTCGACGACGTCTTCTACCCGGGCGCGGCGAACGTCCGCATTCAGGTCTCGGGTGGCGACTGGTCGCTGCGGATCGGCGATCGCCGCATCGATCCGGTGCCGCGCGCCTCGCTGTTCGGGCCGACAAGCCACGCCATCTACAGCCGTTCCGCCGGCGGCACGCTATTCGGAGCGGGAATTACCCCGCTGGGCTGGACCCGCCTAACCACGCTCCCCGCCAGCAACTTCGCCGACGCCGTGGTCCCGCTCGCGGCGCTGCTCGGCGAGGATGCGGCGCGGCTCGCGACCGAAATCGGCTCGGCCAGGACGCTCGACGATGCCGCCGTGACCTTCGATGCCTTCTTTGCGGAGCGCTTCGCCCCCGCTTCGCCGGAAGATGATCGGATCGAAGCGATGCACGCGCTGCTCGCCGCCGGGGAGACGATCGGGATCGCCGACGCGGCCGCCACGCTCGACCTTCATCCGCGAACCTTTGCCCGGCTGGCGCATCGCGCGTTCGGCTTCGCCCCGAAACGGCTGCTGCGCCGGGCGCGGTTCCTGCGGTCGCTGATGGTGTTGCGCGAGCCCTCGGACGTCAAATGGAGCGACCGGATCGGCGAGGGCTATTACGACCAATCGCATTTCATCCGCGACGCGCATGAATTTCTCGGCATGGCCCCGCGTGAGTTCCTGCGGCTCAAGAAACCGATGAACGACGCATCCACGCGGCTCCGCGGCGAGGTGCTGGGCGCGCCCGCGCAGGCGCTGCACCACCCGGGCGCACGATAGGGAGCGGTTGCGAGGCGGCGTTGGTTTGGGCACAAGACCAGCAGGCGTGCCGTCCTGCACCGCCCGGGAGATCCCGTCCATGCCGCCACCTTCGGCGTCAATCCTCGAGACCTCCCCGATGAGCGACCCGCCGACGCGCGCGCGCTACCCCTCGCTCGAGGAAAGCCACCGCACGATCGCGGTGCCCGCACGCGGCGGCTGGCTGCGCCGGCTCTTCGCCTTCGCGGGCCCGGGCTATCTCGTCGCGGTCGGCTATATGGACCCCGGCAATTGGGCGACCGACCTCGCGGGCGGATCGGCGTTCGGCTATGCGCTGCTTTCGGTCGTGCTGCTTTCCAGCCTGATGGCGATGGTGCTCCAGGCGCTGTCGGCCAGGCTCGGCATCGTCGCGGGAATGGACCTCGCCCAGGCATGTCGCGCGCGCTATTCGCGCCGCGCGACGATCGTCCTGTGGGTGCTGTGCGAGATCGCGATCATCGCCTGCGACCTTGCCGAGGTGCTCGGCACCGCGATCGCGCTCCAGCTTCTGTTCGGCCTGCCGCTCGTCGCCGGCATTCTCATCACCGCCTTCGACGTACTGCTCCTTCTGGCGCTCCAGCGTTACGGCTTCCGCAAGCTCGAGGCCGTGATCGTAACATTGCTGCTCGTGACCGCGGGCTGCTTCGCCTACGAGCTGTGGCTCGCGCGACCCGACGCGCATGCGATGTTGGGCGGGTTGCTGCCGACGCCGAAGATCGTCGCCGATCCGGCGATGCTCTACCTTGCGATCGGCATTCTCGGCGCGACGGTGATGCCGCACAATCTCTACCTCCACTCGGCGGTGGTGCAGACGCGCGCGGTCGCGCCGGACACCGCTTCGAAGCGGCAGGCGCTGCGGCTCGCCACGATCGATTCGACGGTGGCGCTGACGCTCGCCTTGTTCATCAACGCCGCCATCCTGATCCTTGCCGCGGCGACTTTCCACACCGCGGGGCGCGGCGATGTCGCCGACATCGACCAGGCGTTCCGTCTGCTCAGCCCGATGCTCGGTGCGAGCGCGGCGAGCGTGCTGTTCGCGGTCGCGCTGCTCGCCTCGGGTCAGAACTCCACGATCACGGGCACGCTCGCGGGACAGGTGGTGGCCGAGGGGTTCCTCGATCTGCGCCTCCCCTTCTGGGCAAGGCGGATGGCGACGCGGCTGCTGGCGATCGTGCCCGCCATCGCGGTGATCGGACTCGCCGGCGAAGGGTCGGCGACAAGGCTCCTGGTGCTCAGCCAGGTGATTCTCAGCCTCCAGCTTCCGTTCGCGATCGTGCCGCTCGTGTCGTTCACCGGCAGCACCAAGCTGATGGGCGAGTTCGCCAATCCGCGCTGGCTCGCGGTGCTCGCCTGGGCGATCGCTCTCGTCATTATCGGGCTCAATCTGACGCTGCTGGCGGGTCTTTCCTGATGGGCCGCTTTCTCGCCTTCGGGGAAATCATGCTGCGGCTGTCGCCGCCCCACCGCGAGCTGCTGCTCCAGACACCGCATCTCGACATATGGACCGCCGGTGCCGAGGCGAACGTCGCGACCGCGCTCGCATTGCTCGGTCACGATGTCGCGTTCGCGACCGCGCTTCCGCAGAACGCGCTGGGCGACGCGGCGCTGAGGTCGCTTCGCGGACACGGCGTCGATTGCCGACGGATCGTGCGGCGCGAGGGGCGGATGGGGCTCTATTTCGTCACCCCGGGCGCCGGGCTGCGCGCGACCGATGTGGTCTATGACCGCGTGCATTCGGCCTTCGCCGAAACGCCCGCCGACGCATGGGATTGGGACGCGCTGCTCGATGGCGTCAGGCGGCTTCACCTTTCGGGTATTACGCCGGCGCTCGGCCCCGGCCCCGCGACAAGTGCGCTTGCGGCCGCACGCGCGGCGGCGGCGCGCGGCATCGCGATCTCGTTCGACGGCAATTATCGCGCGCGGCTGTGGGAAGCGTGGGACAGCGACCCGCGCACGATCCTGACTGAGCTGGTCGGCCATGCCGACATCCTGTTCGGCAACCACCGCGACATCGCGCTGTTGCTCGACCGCGATTTCGCAGAGCAAGGCGAAAGCCGTCGGCGAGCGGCGGCCGAGGCGGCCTTCGGCGCGTTCCCCAACCTCAAGATCATGGCGTCGACCGCGCGCCACGTCATCGACGCCGA
>CAMLGC010000030.1 GCA_946479505.1 uncultured Sphingomonadaceae bacterium | reverse complement strand
CCGCCCCGCTTTCCCTAACCGGCTGCCTTCGCCAGGCATGGCCCCTTCGTCTAGCGGTCTAGGACGCGGCCCTTTCACGGCTGAAACACGGGTTCGATTCCCGTAGGGGTCACCATCTCCGCCGAGGCCGGCGGAGGTGCTCGGAAGCCGGCGATCGCGGTCGCAGTGTCGAGCGCGTCGTTTTTCCCAGATGCCGATCCGCGCGGGCGGACACCGTGCCGCGCGGCGAGGGCATTTGGCCAGAGCGGCTCAATAATCCTTCGACACGCGCACGTTGACGCTCTGCCGCCCCAGCGTCGAGATGCTCGACAGGAGCGACAGCCACCGCGTCACCTGGAACTCGACCTGGGTCGCCGAATAGCCCTGTCCGTCGGTGATGATCTCCGCGAACAGGCGGCGCGTGATGTATTTTCCGGCCGCCACCGAGGTGCCCTGTCCCGTCTGCGGATCCGCCGGCAGGATGCGCAGCCGATCGAGCCCCACGGCCTGGCGGAACTCGTTGATCGGGTTGATCCCGCTGCCGCCGTCCTGGAGCGCCGCCACCGCGGCCGCGAGCTGGAGCGCCTCGGGCGCCGAGAGGTTGGTGATCGAAGTGCCGAACAGCAGGCGCGAGAGCAGCTCGTCCTCGGGCAGCGCGGGAATCGAGGTGAAGCTGATCTCGGGCTTCTGCGCGGTGCCGGTGACGCGGATCGTGGCGTTGATGCCGGTCTCGCTGGCGTTGGCGGCGATATCGAGCGCGGGGTTGGCGGGCACCTCGCCGGCGAAGCGGATGATGCCGCGGTCGAGCTCGAAGTCGCGGCCGGCGAATTCGTAATCGCCGTGGATCAGATCGGCACGGCCGGTGATCGCGGGATTATCGGGGGCGCCGCCGATCTGGAGATCGGCCGACCATTCGCTGTCGAGCCCGAGCCCGGTCACGCTCAGCCGATTGGGCATCGTCGCGTGGACGTCGAGTGCCCAGGGCCTGGCCGGAATCTCTTCCTCCTCGATCCCGCCGGGCAGGTTGATCTCCCTGATGTCGAGCTGCGGCACCGCGGTCGCGGCGGACGCGCGGCCGAGCCGGTAGCGGCTTTCGTTGACGACGACGTCGCCCGAAATCGTGCCGCCCGACCCATCGGAGAGGAAATGCAGCGGCCCCGTCACCGTCGCGCCGATATCGTCGCGGTCGATGAGCACGGCATGGTCCGCGCGCAGATCGAGGTCCATTCCGAACCCACGCACCGCGGCGAAGTCGAACGCCCCCGATCCGGAGACGGTGCCGCCCTTTCCGGCATCGGCCGCGAACCGATCGATCACCAGCCGCGAGCCGTCGAACGCGCCGTGCGCGCGCACGTCGGTGAGCACCGTTCCGGTGGTCGCGCCTTCGAGCCGCGCGCCGTTCGCGTTCACCACGCCGCGGATGCGCGGATCGGCGAGGCGGCCGGTCGCGTCGGCGGCGATCGATACCGGGCCGGAGAGATCGAACATCTCCACCCCGGTTAGCCGCCACAAGGTGTCGGCGGACCCGGCATAGCGAAGCTGGGCAAAGAGCGGTGCGTTCATCAGGCTGCTCGCGAGGCCGCCGCCGCTGAGCGGCGCGAGCCGCATCTGCGCGCGCCCGATCGTCTTGCCCCCGCTCGCCATCACCGCGCGCGCCGCCGCCTTGCCGGGCTCGAGCACCGCCGCGATGCCGACATCGATCGGGCGTGAGGTGAGGACGAGGCCCGATCGCGTCAGCCCGCGCACGGTGAGGTCCATCCGGCCTGTCGGCGCGCCGCCGTCGCTCGCCGCATAATGCAGCGTTCCCGATGCCGTTCCGCCGAGCCCGAGCCCGGGAAAGCCGATATCGAGGATCGAGAGCGGCAGCCTGGCGAGGCTCGCGTCGAGCGCCACCGCACCCGCGCCGAACCGCCCGCCAACCTCCGCCTCGCCCCCCGCGAACGACAGCCGCGTCGGCGCGAGCCGCCACCCCTCGCCCTCTCGCGTGACGACCGCGGGGGTGAGCAGCTTGAGATCGCGCCGATCGACCGTCCCCTTCGCGCGCACCACATAGCGATCGGGGCGCACCTGGGTGATCGTCTCGATCGAGAAGGAGCGCCCGCGCGAGCCCGAAATCGAGGCCCGGACCTCGCCGGTTCCGCCGCGCAGGCTCGCCTGCGCCGAGAACCGCCCGATCGTCAGCGGCCCCTGCCGCAGACCGACGCCGCTCGCGCTCGCCTCGATCGAGGTGCCCGCCGGATCGAGCACGGTGACCAAATCGAGCTTGCCCCGGCGCAGGGTCGCGCTCGCCAGCCGCGCGCGCTCGAAGGCGAGATGCCCCTCGATCCGCTGGTTCTCCCCCGCCGGGCGGAAGCCGAGGCTTCCCGTCAACCCGCCGCCAGCGACGTCGAGCGTGCCCGAGAACCCGCCCGGGACGATGTCGAGCACGCCGGTCGCATGTGTCCCGCTCACATCGAGCGCGGCGATCGCGATCCGGGCCTGTCCGCCGGGCGGCAGCAGGATTCGCCCGCGGCTGGTGAACGGCCCCAATCGCGACCGGCCCTTCGCTGTAAAGTCGAATCCCTGCGGCGTCGGATCGAGATGCGCGGTCACGTCCGCCAGTCCCAGGGCTGCGTTGGGCGCGTCGAAATGCAGGTCGAGCGTCGGCCGGTCGATCTTGCCTTCGAGCTGAATCGAGAACGCCCCGTAGCTGCGCTGCACGCCGCGGCCTTCGAAGTGGAAGGTCCCGTCGCGGCGGCGGATGCCGGTGCCGGTGATGCGGATATCGGGCGCCGTGAGGACGAGATCGGTGAAGTGGAGCACACCATCGGTCGATCGCTCGAGCCGCGTCACGATCCTGGGCAGCCCGCCCGCGAGGCTGCGGAAGAACGCATTGTCGAGCCGCACCATCTGCGCGGTGCCGGTGCCGACGAGCCGCGTGCCGTGCCCGCCCGGCCCCGGCACCGCCTGAAGCCGCGAGGTCACGTCGACCACGCCCAGTCCGGGAATCAGATATCGCTGCAACCCGCCGTTGAGGTTGACCTCATACCGCCCGGTCTTGAGGTCGAGCAGCAGATCGACCTTCCCCGACAGCTTGTCCGATCGCAGCGTGAGGTCGTTGCCGGTGACGAACGCGCTGGTCACGCGCAGCGCCCCCGACACGGACAGGTTCTTGAGGATGCCGCCCGCGACATCCCCCACCCCCGTCACCCGCGCCGCGGTGAACGCCACCGGCACGACGATCGGCGCCTTGGAGAAATGCCCCTTGCCCGCCGCGCGCGCCTGCTCGAATCCCGTCTTGTCGAACGCGAAGCGATCGGCGGTGATGCGATAGTCGAAGCTCGCGGTTGCGAACGCGCCGTCTAGGATCGCGCGCAGCTCCATGTTGCGCGCGCTCATGTTCGGGAACAGCGCCTTGGGCTGAAGCAGCCGCGCGCGGATGCGGACGTTGCGATAGGCGCTGCGCGCGAGATCGATCGTCCCGGTCGCATCGACCGCGAGCGCCGGCGAGCGCAGCGACAGCGCGCCCTCGACCCGCCGGTTGGCATAGGTCGCATCGCCGTTGACGCTGACCCTCGGGTCGGTAAGCCGCCGGAGCTTGCCGTGCGTCAGCAGGTGCGGCACGAGCGTGCCGGTGAGCGTGTAATGCCCGCTGCGGTTGGTAAGCGCGAGATCGAGCACGCGCGTCTTGCCCGCGGTCGCGACCGCGCTCCCGCGCCACATCGCCCAGCGCCCGTCGCCGGTGACGGCGAGCGCGAGCGGACGGCGGATGCCCGTCAACCGCGCGAGCACCCCGCTCGCTTCGCCCTTCGCCTGCACATCGAGGTCGAACCGGTCCTGCTCGGGCTCGGCGTCGAGCCGCATCCGCAGCCGATCGCTACCCTCGATCACCGCCGCCAGATCGACCAGCGCCCGCCCCGATCGTATCTCCGCCCGCGCGCGCAATCCGCCCTCCCGCGCAACGCCGGTGACGCGTTTCGCCACGTCGAGATGGTCGATCCTCAGCTCGCCCAGATGCAGGTCGAACCCGGGCAGGATCGGCTTGTTCTCGGCCGAGGGCCGCGTGTGCGGCAGCTTGACGAGGCGCGCCCGCGGCACAATCAGCCGGTTGATGACGAGCTCGTTCGAGAACCAGGCGAGCGGCCGCCAGTCGAGCTGGGCGCGCGGCGCCGCGAAGACCAGCCCTTCGGGATCATAGACCCGCACATCGATCAGCGTCGCGTTGGAATAGATCGACCCTTCGATCCGCCCGATCGTGAACCTCAGCCCGCTGGCGGGCCTGAGCGCCGCGATCTTGTCGGTGATGAGCCGGTGGCCGACATCGGTGTCGAGCACCCAGCCGACCGCCGCCACCAGCACGAGCAGCGCGGCGAATGCGCCGGCAACCCAACGCACCCATCCCGGCCGCGCGCGCGGCGCGTCTTGCTCGAGATCGGCTTCCTCGCTCAAAACGCCTGGCCCAGCGAGACATAGACCGCGATGCGCGCGTCGCCCGGCTGCGGGTTGATCGGCGTGCCGACATCGACGCGGATCGGCCCGAAGCTCGAATAGTATCGCACGCCAAGCCCCGTGCCGAAGCGCAGGTCGGAGAATTTGGGTAGCGGCGAGGTGTAGATGTTGCCCGCGTCGAGGAAGGGCACGATCCCGAAATCGCCGAACGCCTTCACCCGCGCCTCGATCGAGAATTCGGTGAGGCTGCGCCCGCCGATCGGGTCGTTATTGGGGTCGCGCGGGCCGATATCCTGATAGCCGTAGCCGCGCACCGATCCGCCGCCGCCGGCGTAGAAGCGCCGCGACGGCGCGATCCGATCGCGCGGCGCGCCGAGGATCGTCCCCAGCCGCACGCGCTCGGCGAGCACGACGGTGTCGCTCACCGACTGGTAGGCGCTCGCATCGACCTGCGTGCGCGCATAGCCGAATGCCTTGCCCGACAGCGACAGCTCGGGCGAGAGTCTTCCCGAAAGGCGGAAACCCCGCGTCGGGTTGAGCAGGTCGTCCGATCCGTCATAGCCGAGGCTGAGCGGCAGTGCGCCGATGAAATAGGTCCGCCGCCGCGGTTCGCCGGTCGACAGAATCACGTCGCGCTCATCGGTCGCGACCAGCTCGGCGCCCAGCGACCAGGTCCACGCCTTCTGGAAGAAGATCGTGCTCTGCCGCTCGAGGCTGCCCGCAAGGGTGAAGGTGTTCGCCTCATAGGCGTCGCGCTTGGTGTGCGCCGCCGCGATCTGGCCGGTGAGCACGCGATCGCGCGCGTGGAAATTGTTGCGGCGGAAGACGATGTTGGCGAGCTGCTCGCGCGTCCCCAGCACGCCGCGCAGCGTCAGCGCGCCTTCGGGCGGGAACAGGTTGCGGTGCGTCCAGTCCACCTCGGCGCGGATGCCTTCGCCCGTGCCGTAGCCGAGCTCGCCCGCAATCGTGCGCGGCGGCGCGGGCGACATGGCGACGGCGAGGTCCACCGTGCCGGGCGTGCCTCCCTCGACGGGCGTGATCTCGGCGGACGAGACCAGCCCGGTCTGGATCAGCGCACGGTGGAGGTCGTCGACCTCGGCCGCGTCATAGGGATCGCCAGGTTCGAAGCGCGCGATCTCCTGGATGTGCTTCGCGCCGAAAATCTCGCCCGGCGGCGTGGTGATCGCGCCGAAGCGTCGCTCGCCGCCCGGCGTCACCGACAGATCGAGCGTTGCGGTCTGCGTCGCGTGATCGACGACGATCTGCGGATCGGTGATTTCGGCGAACGGGAAGCCCTGGTTGCCGATCGCGGTGCGCAAGCTGGTCGTGCCGCCCGCGATCGCATCGGCGTTGACCGGGTCGCCCTCGCGCACCCCGAACGCGCGGCGCAGGTCGTCGGTCTTGTCCCCCGCCGCCGTCACACCCGCGAGCGTCACGTCGGCGAAGTGATAGAGCGTGCCCGGCTCGGCGGTAAGCGTGACGAGCGGCACGCCGTCCCGCTGCCCGACGCTGGTCGTCACCCGCGCGTCGTAATAGCCCTCGCCGCGCAGCAGCGTGGTGAGCAGCTCGGAATCCTCACGGGCGCGGCGGTCGAGCTGCGCCGCATTGGCCGGATCGCCCTCATGCGCCTTGAGCGCCGAAAGCTGCTCGAACCGCTCGCGCAGGAGCGGCGTCGCCGCCTCGTCCAATCCTTCAACCGCGAACTCGTAGCGCCGCTCGGCCGCGATTTCGCTGGTCTGTCCGGTATCGGCGGTGGCTTCTTGGGGCGCGGCGGAAAGATCGGGCCAGTCCACCCCGAGCCCCGGCAGCGGTGCGAGCGGTGCATCGGGATCGAGCGGCGTCTCCTGCACCCCCGGCTGCGACTGGAGCGCGGGCGTGTCGTCCGCCGCCTGCGCAAGGGCGGGCGACGCCAGGACGACGCAAAGAATGGAAGCGGCGCTCAACCCCGCGCCGCGCCGCCCGGACCCGCATTTCATGGCGCTGTCCTAGCCCGGCGCGCAGCCGAGCAACAGGGTTTTGCATGCGCGCCGCGCAACTTCCGCCGCGGCGTGGCCTCAATGCACCGTGCCCGAGGCCTCTTCTGCCTCCATCAGCGCGATCAGTCGCTCGATCTGGCGCCAGCGGCAGAAATGGAGCGCGTTGCCGAGCGCGCGGCTCCGGTCGGCCCGCAGCGCGGCTTCCGCCGCGGCCATGCCGCCGAAACGCGAAACGAGCTCGACCGCGTCGCGCACATCGGCGCGGCTCGAAAGATAGAGCGGCATTAAATCTCCCGAGCGAACCGCGGCGCCGTGATAAGCCCCGTTCGGTAACGCGGGTTCGTGGACAGTGCGTGCAAAGTGATGGTCAATCGCCGTTCACCATCGCCGCTTTGGCTGCCCCGCGCATCCCGCAACGGAACACTGGCGCGCCGCAACGGGACATGGCAGGGCGGGCGCCATGGCCACCCCTCCTTCCCGCTCCCCCGTCGCCGGCGGCGCGCTGATCGCGCTGGGCGCGCTCGGCGGCGCGATCATCGGCTTCGTTCTCTATCAACCGACCGAGGGTTTCCTCGTCGGTACCGCCGCGGGCATCGGAATGGCCGTCGCCGTTTGGCTGATCGACCGGCGGCGGTAAGACGTCCCTCACTCCCTTGCAAAGGGAGGGGGCCGCTCACCGCAACGCCCGCGCGAGCCAGACCACGCGCCCGATAATCTCCGCCTTCCGCGCCATATCGCCCTCGATCGCCCCATAGGCCGGGTTATCGCTGCGGATCGTTAGTCCCAGTCCGTCGCGTGCGATGCGCTTGACGATCAGCGCGCCGTCGAGACGCACCACGAAGATCCCGCCGCGCGAGGTCACGCGACGGTCGCTCGTATCGATCAGGATCTCGTCGCCGTCGGCGATCGTCGGCAGCATCGAATCCCCCTGCGCGCGGATCATCGAGAGTGCGCCCACATCGACGCCGAGGCTGCGCACCAGCCCCGCGTCGATCGCCATCCCGCCCAGCGCCGCCTCGCCTTCGACGATCCCGCCCGGCCCCGCAGAGGCCGCGACGTCGAGCCGCGGCACCACCACCGGCCCCACCGCGCGTTCGGGTCCGCCGAGCACCGCCTCGTCCACCCGGAACCACGACGCGAGCCTCGCCCGGTCGCGCTCGGAAAGCACCCGCGGGGTGCCGCGCATCACATATTGCTGGAGATAGGCCGGGTTGCGCCCGAGCAGCCGCGAGAGCGCCGCATAGCTTTCGCCATGCGCCGCCACCAGCCGCGCGAGCGCGGCGCGGGGATCGGCCGCTGCCACGCCCGCATCATAGTCGCAGGATTTTTCCTAGACAAGTTGGAAAATGGAGAACAATTTGAGAACATCAATCGAGTCGCATGGGGATGACAATGGCAGTTTTGAGCAAGATCGAACGCTTTCTGCGCCAATCGGAGATGCCGCCGACTCGCTTCGGGCGAATTGCGGTCAACGACCCGCGGCTGGTCGGCGACCTCAGGCGCGGCCGCGAACCGGGGCCGCGCCTGGTGGCGCGCATCGAAGCGACGCTTACGCGACTTGGAGGCGCCCGATGAGCCGCGGTCCCGATGCGGGGACGCTCCTCGCCCGCGCGCTGCTCGCCGCCGCCGAGGCGGATGGCGTCGCCCTCACGCTGATCGCGTCGGACTGGACGCACTGGGCGAGCGCGACTTTTGTCGGGGCGCAGCACCGGCTGTCGGTCGCGGGGCCGGCATCACCCGCGCTCGACGATTGGCTTACCGCGCTGCCCGAGCGCGAGCTCGCATTGCGCGGCCATTTGGTCGCCGATCTCACGGTCGTCGCGATGCGCGCCTCGCACGACCGCATCGAGGCGGACATCCAGGCACTCACCGTCGAGGATCGATGAACTGGA
Source organism: uncultured Sphingomonadaceae bacterium (assembly GCA_946479505.1). The sequence continues at coordinate 20,796 of CAMLGC010000030.1, read as the reverse complement.
CTCGCGATGGGACAGTCAACTTGGTCAACTTTGCCTCGCGCCGAGACGGAGCGTCAGCGCCCCGATGCAAGGTTGCGCAATGCGCCGAGCGCGTCATCAACCCGGCTTCCCGTGGCCGCGTCGCACAACACCGGCAGCGGCCGATCGCGGCGGGCGACACCCTGCTCCAGCCGGTCGAGCAGCGCATGGATCGTTGCTTCCGGGCTCGGTTTGGCTGCGGGCAGGATCAGGGCAAAGGTTTCGAACCGCTCGGTCGCATCGAAGGTCTGCGGGCGTTCGACCTTCGCCAGCGGCGCAACCGCGCGCACCGGCTCCGCCGGCACCGGGCGGATCGCGCCGGGATCATAAGCGGCGAGCGGCTGGTCGAGATCCTCGGGCAGGTCGCGCTCGACGATCGGCGGCACCTCCTCGATCGGCTCGCCGAGATCGCGCGCGGCCGAGATCGGGCGGCGCGCGGGCGCGTCGGGATGCGCATCGGCACGGCGGAGCACGGGCACCTCGTCGGCTTCTTCCGCGCCGCTGCCGAAGGTCAGCGCAAGCGCGCGGGTGCCGACGGCGAGCGTGAGCCCGGCCCATAGAATCGCGGTGACGCCCGCGCCGCCGGCCAGGATCAGCGCGATGCGCGCGGTGACGCCGAGCGGCGGTGCGGCGGCGGGAAGGAGGCCGGCGAGCCCGCTTTCCATCGCGCCCCGCTCGATCGCCGCCATCGGCAACAGCGCGAAGGCGAGCGCAGTAAGGAGCCCCAGCGCACCCGCGAACACGGGCGCGATCGGCAGGATCAGGCGTTGACGACGGAGAGACGCGACCATGTTCTACTCAGGGACTGCGGCTTCGACGAGCCTTCGGTAAACAGGTTCGTAACGGCAAATGTTTGACGACCAGTTACGCTCGGCCTCGACGAACGCCCGCGCCCGATCCTTGCGCGCCTCCCAGCCGCCGCGATCGGCGAGCAGCCCCGCCAGCGCGCCCGCGATCGCAGGCGGCGAATCGGCCGCGAACAGCGTCCCCGTCTCACCGCTTTGGATCAGCTCGCGATGTCCGCCGACGTCCGACGCCGCGACGAGCTTCCTCTGGGCCATCGCCTCCAGCGGCTTCAGCGGCGTCACCAGGTCGGTCAGCCGCATCTTCTTGCGCGGGTAAGCGAGCACGTCGACGAGACTGTAATACCGCTCGACCTCGGTATGCGGCACGCGGCCGGCAAAGACGATATGGCCCGCCGCGGACGAGGCCGCCGCCTGCGCGCGCAGCCCCGCCTCCATCGGTCCGCCGCCGACCAGCAGCAGCCGTGCCTTGGGTCGCTCGGCGATCAGGGCGGGCATCGCCGCGATCAGATCGTCGAGCCCTTCGTAATCGTAGAAGCTGCCGATGAACCCGATCACCTCGACATCGTCGAACCCCAGGTCGGCCGCGAGCGCCTCGTCGCGCGGCGGCGGATCGCCGAACAAGGTGAGGTCCACCCCGTTGGGCGAGACCATGATCTTGCCCGGATCGATCCCGCGACCGATCAGATCGTCGCGCAGGCCTTCGCAGATCACCGCGACCGCGCCGGCCCGCCGTACAGCCCATGTCTCGAGCGCTTTGGTCAGCCGATAGCGCAGCGATCCCTCGCGCCCCGTCCCGTTGCCGACCGCCGCGTCCTCCCAGAAGGCGCGGATTTCATACACCACCGGCAAACCGCATCGCCGCCCGACCCGAAGCGCGGCGAGCGCGCCGAGCACCGGCGAGTGCGCGTGGAGCAGATCGGGTTTGAAGGCGTCGATCGCCTCCTCGATCCTTGCGGCGAACGCGCCGATCTCGCGCATTTCGCCGACCGGGCTAAGCGCCTTCGCCACCGGCGTGGTGCGAAAGAAGCGCAGTCCGTCCACCTCCTCCTCATCGGCCGGCGCTACGCCGTGGCGCGGCCCGGTCACCGCCGCCGCCTTCCAGCCCTTCGCCTCTTGCGCCTTCAGGATCGCCCGCGTGCGGAACGTGTACCCGCTCTGGAGCGGCAGCCCGTGGTCGAGAATGTGGAGGATGCGCATCCCGCCCCCATGCACCCCGATCATTTAACGGCGCGTCAACCCCGTCGCGCTAAGCCTTTCCGGCGTTTGCGTGAGGACCGGGCAACCATGATCGACAATTTTGCGCTCGCGCTCTCGCACGGGCTGCTCATCCTCACGGTCTGGCGCCTGCTGCGCCGTCCCGACCTCGACAAGGAGCCGGCCGCGGAGGATCGAAAGGGCCCGCGCGGTGCATGATCTCGCCTTTGTCGGCTTCCTCCTCGCGCTGATCGCGGCCGGATTCCGCAAGCCGTTCCTGTTCGTCCTCACCTACGTCTATATCGACGTCGTCTCACCGCAGCGGCTGAGCTATTTCCTGCTCAATGCCGTGCCAATCTCGCTGATCGCGGTGGTGCTCGCGGTCGCCGGCTGGGTGGTGGCGGACGACAAGAAGGACATGCGCATCGCCCCGCGCCAGCTCCTCATCCTGCTGCTGCTCATCTATTGCTGGATCACCACGCTCGGTGCCGATTTCCCCAAGGAAGCGCTCACCAAATGGGACTGGGTGTGGAAGGCGCTCGCCTTCGCGATCTTCCTTCCGCTGACGCTGCGCACCAAGCTCAGGATCGAGGCGCTGCTCGCCTTCATGATCCTCTCGGCTTCCGCGATCATCATCGTCGGCGGAATCAAGACGCTGGCATCCGGCGGCGGCTACGGCGAATTGAACCTGATGGTGACCAACAACAGCGGCCTCTACGAAGGCAGCACCATCTCGGCCGTGGCGATCGCGATTATCCCGACGATCCTGTGGTTCACGAAGCACGGCACGATCTTCCCGCCCGATTGGCGGGTGAAGCTGTTTTGCTACGCGCTCGTCTTCGCGTGCCTGCTCATTCCGGTCGGCACCTCGACGCGCACCGGGCTGCTCTGCATCGGCCTTCTCGCAGTGCTGACGCTGCGCGACGTCAAGCGCCGGGTGCTTTATCTCACGATGCTCGGCATCGTCGGGCTCGCGACCGTGCCGCTGCTTCCCAAATCCTTCACCGAGCGAATGGAAACGATCCAGAGCTACCAGGCGGACGAATCCGCCTCGACGCGTCTGGCCGTCTGGGCGTGGACGATCGAGTTCGCCAAGGAGAACCCCTTCGGCGGCGGGTTCGAGGCGTATCGGCAGAACCATATCCGCTACAAGACGGTGAAGATCGAGGGTCAGGGCCCGCAGCAGACCGTCGACAAGACGCTCGAGGTGGACAAGGCGCGCGCCTATCACAGCGCCTATTTCGAGATGCTCGGCGAGCAGGGTTATCCGGGGCTCGCGCTGTGGCTCGCGATCAATCTCATTGGCCTGTTCCGCATGGAGGTGCTGCGCCGCCGCTACAAGCGCGCCGGGGCCGACGAGGCGTGGATCGCCCCGCTCGCGAGCGCGCTCCAGCACGGGCATCTCATCTATCTGCTCGGCGCCGCCTTCATCGCGATCGCGTTCCAGCCGTTCGTCTATATGCTGATCGGCGCGCAGATCGGGCTCGACACCTATTGCGCGCGCAAGCGCCGCGAGAGCACATGGCGCCCGATCACGCGTCGACCGAGCCACGCACGGGCGGCGGCATGAGCGGCAAGCCCGAGCTACGCGCGCTCACCAGCGTGCGCGGGATCGCCGCGTGGATGGTGGTGCTCTACCATATCCGCCTGTCGATCGCGGGGCTGCCGCAGACGTGGGTGGATGTGTTCGCCAAGGGCTATCTCGCCGTCGATTTCTTCTTCCTGCTCTCGGGCTTCGTCATCTGGCTGACCTATGGCGAACGGCTGCGCGAGGGCGAGACCGCCGCCGTCCCCGCCTTCTGGAAGCGCCGGATCGCGCGCATCTACCCGCTGCACCTCTTCATACTTTCGGCCGCGATCCTGCTCGCGCTGGCGCTCGCCGCGACCGGGCGGCACGATCCCGCGGAATTCCCCTTCGCCGAGCTGCCGCTCCACCTGTTGCTGCTCCAGAACTGGGGCTTCACCGACGCACTCGCGTGGAACGACCCCGCCTGGTCGATCAGCGCCGAGCTTGCCGCCTACCTGCTCTTCCCGCTGCTCGCCTGGGCGATCGACTGGCGCCGCGTGCCGACGCCCGCGGTGCTCGCCGCGATCGCCGCCTTCCTCCTCATCCTCGCCGGCGTGATGGCGCAGGCAGGCGCGCCCAATCTCGGCTGGGAGATCACGAGCTTCGGCCTGCTCCGCTGCCTCACCGAATTCAGCGCGGGCACGGCAATCTGCGCATTGTGGCTGCGCTGGGCCGGCCGCCCGCTATTTCCTGCGCTCGCCGCCGCCATGCTCGGCGCCGTGCTGCTCATCGGCGGGGCCACCGCGCATGTGCCCGAACTCATCGCCATCCCCTTCGCCTTCGCCGCGCTGCTGCTGGTGCTCGCGCTCACCTCGGGAATGCGCGGCAACCCGCTCGATTGGGCGCCGCTCCATGCGCTCGGCGAGATCAGCTACGCGACCTACCTCTCGCACTTCCTGCTGTTCGTCGTCTTCAAGCTGCTGATGGTCGATGATGCGACCGCGATCCCGCCCGTGCTGATCGGCCTCTACCTCGCGCTCGTCCTCGCTGCCTCGGTCGCGCTCTACCATCTCGTCGAGCGCCCCGCGCAGCGCTGGATCAACGGAACGAAGCGATCCACCGCGCATTGGGAAGCCCGCCCCAGAGCGCGAAAGGAAGCCCTTGGCCAGGATCGTTTATTCCGATGACAGCGCGGCCGGGATCACCCGCAAGAAGGTCCGCCACGGCTGGGGCTACTGGGATCCCAAAGGCGACCGCATCACCGATCGCGACGAGATCGACCGCCTGAACGGCATCGGCCTCCCGCCGGCCTATATTGATGCCTGGTTCTGCCCCAAGCCCAACGGCCATATCCAGGCGGTCGGCTGGGACGACAAGGGCCGCAAGCAATATCGCTACCACCCCGATTTCCGCGAGGCGCGCGAAGCGGAAAAATACGAGCTATGCGCCGAGTTCGGTCGTCGCCTGCCCAAGCTTCGGAAGAAGGTCGAGCAGGATCTTCGCCACCGCAAGATGGACAGGGCCCGCGCCGCCGCCGCGGTCGTCCGGCTGCTCGACCTGGGTTTCGTGCGCGTCGGCAGCGAGGCCTATGTCAAATCGAACAAGAGCTACGGCGCGACCACGCTCAGGAAGCGCCACGCCGACGTCGACGGCCGCGTGCTCAAGCTCCAGTACAAGGCCAAATCGGGCAAGATGCGGCAGATGTCGATCGCGGACGGATCGCTGATCCGCTTCGTCCGCCGGTGCCAGGACCTGCCCGACCAGCATCTCTTCGGCTGGCTCGACGAGGGGGGCGAGGCGCACCCCGTCACCTCGTCCGACGTCAACGAGTATATCCACGCCGCGATGGGGCAGGACTTCACCGCCAAGAACTTCCGCACCTGGGGGGCGAGCGTGCTCGCCTTCGGGGCGCTGGCGGGCGCCAAGCGTGACATCAGCCTCAAGACGATGCTAGAGCCCGTCACCGAGGCACTTGGGAACACGCCCGCGATCGCGCGCAAATCCTATGTGCATCCGCGTCTGATCGATCTTGCCAAGAACGGTCAGGCGGCGTTTCGCGAGGCGCTGACGCTGCCGCGCAAAACCAAGTATCTGTCGCGTGCCGAACGCGGCCTGATCGCCTTTCTCGAAGACGAAGCGACGGCCGCCACCTAGCCCAAGAGAGCCCGATGATCGCCAGCAACACCTCCGCCCCCGCGAAGGCGCCTGCCGCAGCCGCGAGCTTCCAGGCGCAAGTTCACGATTTTCTGGTCAACCTTGCCGCCTGGTTCCAGAGCCACTGGCTCCAGATCATCATCGCCGCCGCGGTCGCCGCGGCAATCGTGAGCGCACTCTACGCGCTGCGCGGCCTCGGCCATCGCCTGTGCCGCCCCGATCGCCCGACCGGCAACTGGGCGACGATCGCCGGCAAGGTCGCCTGGGAGACGACCAGCTTCTTCATCATCATGGTCGCGGTACGGCTCGTCTCGGGTTATGCCGCGCCGCCGCTGGCGGTTGCCGAGGTGGTGGACTTCCTCTTCACCGTCGCCGCCGTGCTCCAGGGCGCGATCTGGGCACGTGAGCTCATGCTCGGCTTCATCGAGCACCGCACGTCGGCCGACCATTATCGCGGGCACGCCGTCGTCAACGCGATGGGGCTGATCCGGCTGCTCGTCAGCGTCGTCGTGTTCGCGATCGCGATCGTCGTGCTGCTCGACAATCTCGGGGTCAACGTGACGGGCCTCGTTGCCGGGCTCGGCATCGGCGGCATCGCGATCGGCCTCGCCGCGCAGGGGATCTTCGCCGACCTGTTCGCCGCGCTCGCGATCATCTTCGATCGCCCGTTCAGCAAGGGCGACAGCATCAGCTACGACACGACAAACGGCACGATCGAGGAGATCGGGCTCAAATCGACGCGCATCCGATCGTTCACGGGCGAGGAGCGGATCATCTCGAACCGCAACCTGCTCGACAAGGAAATCCTCAACAACACGCATCGCGACCATCGCCGCCACACCTTCGTGATCGGGCTCACCTACCAGACCACGCCCGAGGTATGCGCATCGATCTCCGATATGATGCAGCGAATCGTCGAGGCGCACGACGCGACCTTCGTGCGCTGCGGCTTCATCAATTTCGGTGCGTCGAGCCTCGATTTCGAGCTGATCTTCGACACAGCAGGCCCCGACTACGCGACCTTCTACGAGGCGCGTACCGACATCGGCCTCGCGATCCTCGCCAGGCTCAATGCCGAGCATATCGAGATCGCCTATCCGACGCAGACGACCTTCACCGCCGATCCCGCGGGCAAGATGATCATGCCCTATCCCGAAGTGCAGCCGGTCAAGCGGGTTGACGAGGAAAAAGCCTGATCCGGCGAACCGGTTGCCGGAAGCGTCGGTAATAACCACGTTGGGCGCATGGCTTTTGCCGAGCCCAGTGTGCGTACCCGGCTCACCTCCGCAGGCCTCACCGCCGCGGTGATGGCGCTGCTGGGCTATATCTTCGTGACCGGGCTGGCGGTGCGCTTTCCCGAGGTCGTCGATTCGACGCTCAAGGTGTTCGGGGTCGCACCCGAGCCGCCGCCGCCTCCCCCGCCCGAGCCGGTCACCGTCCAGCCCAAGATCAGCCCCAAGCCCGAAGGCGCGGCTGCCCCGCCCAACATCACCTCGCGCGCGACCCCCGTCGTCGCGCCGACGCCGGTCATCCGCATGCCCGTGCCGCCGGTGATGGTCACCTCGATCAAACCCTACGAAGGCCCCGACGCCACTCAGGGCAATGCTGACGTGCGCGGCCCGGGCACAGGGGCGGGCGGCGTCGGGAACGGCACCGGCAGCGGCGGCAGCGGCACCGGAGGGGGTGCCGGCGGGAACAGCCCGCCGCGGCACATTTCCGGCCGCATCAGCGATTCGGATTACCCCGATTCCGCAGGCACCGCAGGCAAGGGCGGCGTCGTCTCGGTTCGCTATTACGTGCTGCCCGACGGCAGCGTCTCGGATTGCCGCATCACGCATTCGAGCGGCAACCGCGCGCTCGACGAGACGACGTGCCGCCTCATCACCGAACGCTTCCGCTACGAGCCCTCGCGCACCGCCGACGGCACCCCCGTCCGCTCGATCATCGTTGCCGACCACGAATGGATCGTCGACGATTCGATGCTGGAGGCCATCCGCGAACGGCGCGAGCGGGAGCGGTGAGAGCCGACTGGTAATTTCAAGCGGTTCCCCGGCGAAGGCCGGGGTCCAGTTGCGACCGGCTCGATGCTGGGGCCCCCGGCCTTCGCCGGGGAAAGAAATATGTTGGAGACGGCCGACTCGAATCTGCGAAATACCGCTCTAGATTCCCTCCTCATCCAAACTCAGCAACGTCGCATTTCCCCCCGCGCTGGTGGTGTCGATCGATACCGCACGTTCCGCCACGAAGCGGAACAGGTAATGCGGGCCGCCGGCCTTGGGGCCGGTGCCCGACAGTCGCTCGCCGCCGAAGGGCTGCGAGCCCACCACCGCGCCGATCATCGATCGGTTGACGTAGAGGTTGCCGATGTGCGCGTGTGCCTCGGTGACATCGGCGGCGCGCGCGATGCGGCTGTGCAGGCCCATGGTGAGGCCGAAGCCCTTCTCGTTCACCCGCTTGATCGTTTCGACGAGCTTGCCCGCGGGCCAGGTCGCGACGTGCAGGATCGGGCCGAACCATTCCTGCTTGAGATCCTCGATCGCATCGAGACGGATCAGCGTCGGCGGCACGAACAGCCCCTCCTCGGGCACCGGCACCGTCTTGAGCCAGGCATGGTGCATGGCATCGCGATACGACATCAATTTGTCATAGGCCTGCTGGTCGATCACCGGCCCCACGTCGGTAGCCGGATCGCCGGGTGCGCCGACCTGGAGCAGGTCCATCGCGCCCTTGAGCATCTCGATCATGCCGTCGGCGACATCCTCCTGGAGCAGCAGCAGGCGAAGCGCCGAGCAACGCTGGCCCGCCGAGCGGAACGCCGAGGCGACGACGTCTGCCACGACCTGCTCGGGAAGCGCGGTCGAATCGACGATCATCGCGTTGATCCCGCCGGTCTCGGCGATGAGCGGCAGGATCGCGCGCTCCTCGTCGGCGAGCAGCGACTGCGCGATGCGTCGCGCCGTGCCGGTCGAGCCGGTGAAGGCGACGCCCTGAACGCGCTTGTCGGCGGTGATTGCCGCGCCCACCTCGGGCCCACCGGGGACGAGGATGAGCACGTCGTCGGGAATTCCCGCCTGATGCGCAAGCGCAACCGCGCGCGCCGCGATGCGCGGCGTCTGCGGTGCGGGCTTGGCGATGACGGTGTTGCCGGTGACGAGCGCCGCCACGGTCTGCCCGAGGAAGATCGCGAGCGGGAAGTTCCACGGCGCGATCGTCGCCCACACGCCGCGGCCGTCGAGGTGCATCATGTTGCGTTCGCCGGTCGGCCCGGGCAGCTCGACCGATTGCAGGTCGGCGCGCGCGCGGGCGGCGTAGTAACGGCAGAAATCGACCGCCTCGCGCACCTCACCGAGCGCATCGGGGATCGTCTTGTGGGCTTCCTGGATGCACAGCGCCATCAGTTCGTCGCGGTGCTGCTCGAGCAGGTCGCCCAATTTCTCGAGCATGCCCGCGCGATCATCGACCGCGAGGGAAGTCCATCTGGGGAATGCCGCGTGGGCTCGGTCGATCGCTTCCCAGACGGTGACGGTGTCGAGCGCCGTAACCGCCCCGTCGACCATCAGCGGGTGCGGCGCGTTGACCGCCCTGGCAGCCGCTTCGAGCACCGCGCGGTCTTGAAGGTCGATCCCGGCGCTGTTGAGCCGCTCGGGCTGGAACAGGTCCTTGGGGAGCGGGATCGAGGGGTGGCGCGTGCCGCCGACGGCGCGGATCTTCTCGACCGGATCGGCGAGCAAATCCTCGTCCGAAAGCTGGTCGTTGGCGAGCTGGTGGACGAAGCTCGAATTGGCGCCGTTCTCCAGCAGCCGCCGGACGAGATAGGCGAGCAGGTCCTTGTGGCCGCCGACGGGCGCATAGATGCGGCAATGATAGCCGTGCTCGCGCACCAGCCGCTCGTACAGGCCGTCGCCCATGCCGTGGAGCCGCTGGAACTCGAAATCGCGGCGGTTGCCCGCCCATTCGACGATCGTCGCGACGGTGAGCGCGTTGTGGCTGGCGAACGCCGCCCGAATGTTCTCCGCGTCGAGCATGTCGCGCGCGCAGGCGAGGTACGACACGTCGGTCGCCGCCTTGCGGGTGAAGAGCGGATAGCCGTCGAGCCCTTCGACCTGCGTCTTCTTGATCTCGGTATCCCAATAGGCGCCCTTGACCAACCGGACGCTCATCGGCCGCCCGAGGGCGTTCGCCCAGGCGATCACCGGCCGCGCGCGCTTGCCGTATGCCTGTACCGCCATGCCGAACCCGTCCCAGCCCTCGATCCTCGGATCGGCGGCGACCGCGCCGATGATGTCGAGGCTCATCTCGAGCCGTTCCTGCTCCTCGGCATCGACGGTGAGCGCGATCCCGCGCTCGGCGGCGCGCACCGCGAGCGCGGTGAGCATCTCGGTAAGCGCGGGGACGCACGAATCGTATTGCGCGACCTCGTAGCGGGCGTTCAATGCCGAGAGCTTGACCGAGATCGAATGGCCGCGCGAGGCATCGCGCCCGACCGCGTCGATCGCCTTGCTGTAGGCCGCGAAATAGCGCTCGGCGTCGGCCTGAGTGCGCGCGGCCTCGCCGAGCATGTCGAAGCTGGCGGTGAAGCCCTTGTGCTCGGGCTTCTTCATGCGCTTGAGCGCCTCGCCGATCGTGCGGCCCATCACGAAGATCTCGCCCATCATCCGCATCGCCGCGCCGACCGCCTGGCGCACGAACGGCTCGCCCGCGCGCGCGATCAAGCGGCGAAGCGGCCCCGCCTGCCCCTCGCCGACCAGCGCGCGACCCACGACAAGCCCCCAGGTCGCCGAATTGACCAGCTTCGAGTTCGATTTGCCGGTGTGCGCGCGCCAGTCGGCCTCGCCCAGCTTGTCGGCGATCAGGAAATCGGCGGTCTCGGGGTCGGGCACGCGCAGGAAGGCCTCGGCGAGGCTCAGGAGCGCGATGCCTTCGGACGAATTGAGCTGATATTCCTGCAAAAACTGGTTCACCCAGCCCTTGTTCTGCGCCGCGCGCAGGTCCGCGAGCAGTGCCGAGGCCTCGCCCATGATCTTGTAGCGTGTCGCCGAATCGCTGTCGGCACGCTCCAGAAGCGGTTTTAGAACATCGGGTTCGGGCGCGCGGTGGAGCGTGGCCATGCTTTCACGCGCAGCGGACGGTACGTCAACGGTCATTTTCGTGCTTCCGGTCGGGTAAGCCTTGCCCGCCGCGGGGCTCGGCATGTATCTGATGGCCCGCGCTACGACGAAGTGAGGCCGAAAGGAAAGCCGTGCCGACGATTTCGCCCGAGGAGATGCCCGCGCGCATCGGTTCCGAGACGGTGTCGGACTGGGTCGAGGTGAGCCAGGCGATGATCGACACCTTCGCGGATGCCACCGGCGATCACCAGTTCATCCATGTCGATCCGGCGCGTGCCGCTGCGACGCCGTTCGGCGGCACGATCGCGCACGGGTTCCTGACGCTGTCGCTGATGCCGCTGCTCGCCTCGAAGGTGCCCGATCGGATCGAGATCGCGGGCGCGAAGATCGGGGTGAATTACGGCGGCAACCGCGTGCGGTTCCTCACGCCGGTGCGCTCGGGCAAGCGCGTGCGCGGGCGCTTCAAATTGCTCGCCTTCGACGAGAAGCGCGCCGGCCAATGGCAGCAGGTCAACGAGTTCACCGTCGAGATCGAAGGCGAGGACAAGCCCGCGATGATCGCGGAGTGGATGTCGCAGATATTCGTCTAACCCGTCATCCCAGCGCACGCTGGGATCTCATGCCGCACGCCGAGCGCTCGCGGCCTGAGACCCCAGCCTTCGCTGGGGTGACGAAAACCAGGAGGTTTCCGTCATGCGTTCCGCCGTCATCGTCTCCACCGCCCGCACGCCGATCGGGCGCGCCTATCGCGGGGCATTCAACGCGCTGCCGTCGCAGACGCTCGCCGCCAAGTCGATCGAGGCCGCGGTTTCGCGCGCCGGAATCGACGGGGGCGAGGTCGATGATGTCGTATTCGGCGCGGCGCTCCAGCAGGGGCACCAGGCGGGGAATATCGCGCGGCAGGCGCTGCTGCGCGCGGGGCTGCCCGTCACGGTCGCCGGGATGTCGGTCGACCGGCAGTGCGCGTCGGGGCTGATGGCGATCGCCACCGCCGCCAAGGAGATCATCGACGATCGCATGGACATCACCATCGGTGGCGGCGTCGAATCGATCAGCCTCGTCCAGACGCCGCAGATGCGCGTCGCCCCCGATCCCGAGCTGCTCGCGATGCACGGCGACATCTACATGCCGATGCTCCAGACCGCCGAGGTGGTCGCCGCCCGCTACGGCATCAGCCGCGAGCGACAAGACGAATACGCCCTCCAGTCGCAGCAGCGCACCGCCGCCGCGCAGGCCGCGGGCAGGTTCGATGCCGAGATCGTGCCCGTCACCGCGACGATGAACGTGGTGAACAAGGAGACCAAGGAGGTCAGCCAGAAAGAGATCACGCTCGCCAAGGACGAGGGCAACCGCCCCGACACCAATGCGGAAGGCTTGGCCGCGCTCCAGCCGGTGCTGGGGCCCGACAAGACGATCACCGCGGGCAATGCGAGCCAGCTTTCGGACGGCTCGGCCGCGAGCGTGCTGATGGAGGAGAAGGTCGCCGAAAAGCGCGGGCTTGCGCCGCTCGGCCGCTATGTCGGCATGGCGGTCGCGGGCACCAAGCCCGACGAGATGGGGATCGGCCCGGTCTTCGCGATCCCCAAGCTGCTCGAGCGGTTCGATCTCAAGATGGACGATATCGGGCTGTGGGAACTCAACGAGGCGTTCGCGGTGCAGGTGCTCTATTGCCGCGACAAGCTCGGTATTCCCAACGACCTCCTCAACGTCGATGGCGGGGCGATCTCGATCGGGCATCCCTATGGCATGTCCGGCGCGCGGATGACGGGGCATGCGCTGATCGAGGGCAAGCGGCGCGGCGCGAAGTACGTCGTCGTGACGATGTGCGTCGGCGGCGGCATGGGCGCGGCCGGATTGTTCGAGGTGCTGTAAACCGCCGGCTCAGGCGGCGGTGCACGATATCGCGTCGCGCCCCGGGCGAGTGAACATCCCCTTCCCGCCCTTGCCGCGCCATTCGTAGCCATCCGCCGCGTAGCGGATGCCCGAGCCGGTGCGCTGCGCATCGAGCGTCGCCACCCGCTTGCCCGCGATCGAGAGCGCCCCCGTGTTCGCGCTGTTGTCGAAGTGGATGTGGAACCGGCTGCCGTCGGCGCAGGTAAAATCGGCGTCAGCGGTGGCGGGCATGCCCTCCAGCGGGCGCGGCTTGATGCTGGTGTCCTTGATATGCCAGCTCCGCTGCTCGGCCGTCGCGCCCGGGATGTCGGCGGTGCGGTGGAGAATCACATTGCCGCGCATGTTGAAGGGCCGATCGCCCTCCTCGAGCGTGCCGTAAACCTGGACGGGCACCTCGACATAACGCTGCCCCGCGCCGGCATCGATGCGGCCGGGCGCGCCGATATTGGCGTGGTATTCGCGATATTTGTCGAAGCTCGCGGCAAAGGCGTCGGCGTTCATGCCCGATGCCGCACCGCCATTGCTCCAGAGCTGCCACGCCTCGTGATAGCGGCCCGATTCGAGCAGCGCGTAATAATGCTGGACCACCTGTGCGGCGCCCTGCGCGCTATCGGGGGTGAAGCTTGCCTCCGACACCGGTGTGCGATCGTCGGGCAGCCCGCCCGGCTGGCCGGGCTCGGGCGGGGCGGACATCGGCTGGTTTTGGAGCGAGCTCGCCCGATAGGTGTCGATATCGCCCTGCGCCTCGACCGCCGCGGCGTTGATATCGACGCCGTTGCGCGCCTCGGCGTCGCGGCCGTTATCCGCCGCCGACCCCCCGCACGCGGCGAGCAGGAGCGGCAGGGCGAGGGTCGAGATGGGTACGCGCACGAACCGATTCCTAATTCACATCAGCCTGAACCAGAACGCGCCGTTCGCTGCCCCCGTTCCCGACGGCGACCCTAAGGCTCGATCGCGTCCTCTTCGTCGTCGTCGAGATCGTCTTCGTCGGCGGTGCCGTCCTCGAAATCCTCCTGCGCCTCGTCTTCCTCCATGTCCTCCTCGGATTCGCGGCGGTCGTCGTCGAGCTCGCCGACCTCGTCGTCCCCCATCAGGAGTTCGTCCTCGTCGGCCTCGTCGTCGATATCGTCGTCGCCGAGATCGGGATCGAGATCGGTCTGAACGGTGCCGTCATTGGGGCCATTGCGCGTCGCCTCGAGGATTTCGGCGCGCTGGCTCTCGTCGAAACCATCCTCGTCATAGCCGTCGTCGCCCGAGCCATGTCCAGAAACCTGAAAGCCACCCATCGTTCGTCTCCGTCGCCGCTCCATGCGGTCATTGAAGCGCGAACGGTGATGGCCCCGCGGCGGTTCCCTCGCGCTGCGCCGAGCTGCCGTCAGGCCGGGCGGAAAAGCCGGCCCCGCTCAATCAGTGCGACGATCGCGAGCGACACCAGGCCGGCGCAGAAGAAGCCGGCGACGAGCGGCACCACGCTGCGATCGAACGCCTGACCGATGAGCGCGCCGATCAGCGCACCGAAGGTGACGGTGGTGAATCCCTGCACGCTCGATGCGGTGCCGGCGATTGCGCCCATATTCTCCATCGCCATTGCGGAGAAGTTGGAGGTGGCGAGCCCGAAGCAGCCCATCGTCAGCGCCTGGAGCACGGCGAAGGCGGCGAGCGACTCCCACCCGGCGAGCGCGACCGCGAGATGAATGCCCGAAAAGACGATCACCCCGACGAGCGCCGAATGCGAGATGCGGCGCGTGCCGATCGCCATGACGATGCGCGAATTGAGGAAGTTCGCGGCCGCCATCGTCGAGGCGGTGATCGCGAAGATGACGACGAGCAGCCTGGGCGCGCCGAAGACATCGAACACGACCTGCTGCACCGAGTTGATGAAGCCGTAGAGCGCCCCCATCAGCGCGGTCGAGGCGAGCGTATAGCCGAGGGAGCAGCGATCGGTGATCGTGCGTTTCCACCCCCCGGCGAGACGGCCGAGCGAGAGCGGCATGCGATCGATCGGCTGGAGCGTTTCGGGCATGCGCGCCCAGAACCAGAGCAGGACGGCGGCCGAAATGGCGCCGATCATCGCGAAGATCAGCCGCCACGAGCCGACGAGCAGGATCGTCTGCCCGACGGTGGGCGCGAGCACGGGCGCGGCCATGAAGACGATGAAGGCGAGGCTCATCACGCGCGCCATCGCGCGGCCCGAGTAGCAATCGCGTACCAGCGCGACGGTGACGACGCGCGAGGCGGCGATCGCGGTGCCGCCGATGAAGCGGGCGACGAGGAGCAGCGGGAAACTGCCCGAAAAGGCGGCGACGAGGTTCGCGACTACATAGGCGGCGAGCGCGATACCCAGCACGGGCTTGCGCCCGAACCGGTCGGCGAGCGGACCGTGCACGAGTTGGGCAACGCCAAAACCGATCAGGAAGGCGGTCACGACGAGCTGGCGGTCGTTCGCGGTCTCGACGCCCAGGCTCCGGCCGATCGCGGGAAGCGCGGGCAGCATCGAATCGATGCCGAGCGCGGTCAGCGCCATCAGCGCGGCGACGAGCGCGACGAACTCGCGAAAGCCGAGCGGTGCCTCGTCGGGCGCGATACGGGCGGTCTGGCTCGTCATGCTGCGCTGCGACATGCACCAACCCCGCGGCCGCGTCACCTCCTATTGACGATCGCAGCGACCGGCACTAGTGTATTGCGTAAACAATACACCTTGGAGAATGCCCATGAACCGCCTGTCTCTCGGCCTCGTCGCGCTCGCGCTGCCGCTCGCCGCCTGCGGGTCGCACGACGAGGAGGGCACGACGATCGCGCTCAACGCGAATGATGGCGACGGCAACGTCACCGCGGCGATGGATGGCAAGACCGGCGAGGTCTCGCTCGACCTGCCGGGCTTTTCCGCCAAGATCGACCTGCCCAAGATCCAGCTCGATGCCGAGGATTTCGATCTGAACGGTGTCCACCTCTATCCGGGCTCGAAGATCACGACGATGAACATCGACGGCAAGGACGAGAACAGCAGCGTCGTGGTCGGCTTCGAGAGCCCCGCCGCGCCCGAGAAGGTGCGCGACTGGTTCCGGCCCAAGCTGACAGATGCCGGGTTCACGCTCCATGCCGAGGGCACGGGCCTCGCGGGCACCACCGACGAGGGCAAACCGTTCAGCATGACGATCGTGCCGGCGGGCGGCGACCATAGTACGGGGACGATCACGCTCAGCGATTAGGCCGTATCGATCCCGACACGGCCCAGACCGAGGGTTCGGGCTGTTCGCAGGGGACCCGCGCCTCTATACGGATCGTTTCCGCTTTTTCTGGATTCGATTTCGTCATGTTGGATACTCCCGCCGCCCAGGTTCCCACGCTCAGCCTCGCCGATGCGGCCGACGATCCGGATGGGTTCGCAGCCGCGTTCGGCGGCTCGTTCGAGCGGTTCGGCTTCGCGATCGTCGCCGATCACGGCATCGACAAGGGGCTGATCGACCGCGCCTGGAGCCTGACCGAGGAATTGTTCCGCCTGCCCGAGGAGGAGAAGCGGGGATATCATGTTCCCGGCGGCGGTGGCGCGCGCGGCTACACGCCGTTCAAGACCGAGATCGCCAAGGGCGCGAGCATCGTCGACCTGAAGGAATTCTGGCACGTCGGCCGTGAGCTGCCCGAGGGGCATCGGTTTACCGAGAACATGTCGCCCAACGTCTGGCCCGAGCGGCCCGAGGGCTTTCGCGAGACCTTCCTTGCGCTGTTCTCCGCCTTCGACACCGCGGGCGACCAATTGCTCTCGGCGATCGCGCGGCATCTGGGGCTCGCCCCCGACTGGTTCGATCGGGCCGTGAAGGACGGAAACAGCGTGCTGCGGCTGCTCCATTACCCACCGATCCCGGCCGATGCCGAAGGCGTGCGCGCTGGCGCGCATGAGGACATCAACCTCATCACCCTGCTGCTCGGCGCCGAGGAAGCGGGGCTCGAGCTGCTCGACAAGGACGGACGCTGGCTGGCGATCAAGCCACCCGAGGGGGCGATGGTGGTCAATGTCGGCGACATGCTCCAGCGGCTCACCAATCATGTCCTGCCCTCGACCACGCACCGCGTCGTCAACCCGCCGCCCGAACGCCGTGGCCGATCGCGCTATTCGATGCCGTTCTTCCTGCATCCGGCGCCGGATTTCCTGATCGAGACGTTGCCGGGCTGCGTGAGCGCCGACAACCCGAACCGTTATCCCGAGCCGATCACCGCGCACGATTACCTCCACGAGCGGCTGGTAGAGATCGGGCTGGTGAAGAAGTGATTTGTCGTCATGCCGGACAGGGCACCCGTCAAAGTATTGCTTTGAGGGGAAGCGACTTGCTCCGACACCCACCAGGCCGTTAGCGCGAAGGTCTCGGTCGCGCCGTCGCTGGCGTTGAGCCCGAGTGGAAGAGTGGCCCCCCGGAACCAGGCCGGGGTGACGAAGGGGATTGAATGACCGAACCATTGCGCATCGCCCTTGCGGGGCTTGGCACCGTCGGGGCCGGCGTGATCCGGCTGATCGATACCAACGGATCGTTGATCGCGCGGCGCGCCGGCAGGCCGATCGAGATCGTCGCGGTTACCGCGCGCGACCGGGCGAAGGATCGCGGCGTCGATATCGGCCGCTTCGCCTGGGTGGACGACGCGGCCGAACTCGCGGCGCACGATGGCGTCGACGTGGTGGTCGAGCTGGTCGGCGGATCGGACGGGCCGGCGCTCACGCTTGCACGCGCAACGCTCAAGGCGGGGCGCAACTTCGTCACGGCCAACAAGGCGATGATCGCGCATCACGGGTTCGAGCTTGCGCAAGCGGCCGAAGCGGCGGGCGCGGCGCTCAAGTTCGAAGCGGCGGTCGCGGGCGGCATCCCCGTCATCAAGGGGCTGCGCGAGGGCGCGGCGGCGAACGAGATCAGCCGCGTCTATGGTGTGCTCAACGGCACGTGCAACTTCATCCTTTCCAAGATGGAGGAGGAAGGCCGCGACTTCGCCGAGGTGCTCGCCGAGGCGCAGGCCTTGGGCTTTGCCGAAGCCGATCCGGGCTTCGACATCGACGGGGTGGACGCGGCGCACAAGCTCGCCATCCTCGCCAGCCTCGCCTTCGGGACGCGGCCGGCCTTCAACCAGGTCGCGATCACCGGGATCCGCGACGTCATCGCGGCCGACATCGCGGAGGCGGCGGCGCTCGGCTATCGCATCCGGCTGGTGGGCGTGGCCGAGGCGGGCGCGAACGGCCTGTTCCAGCGCGTCCACCCGCATCTGGTGCCGCTAAGCCATCCGCTGGCGCATGTCGCGGGCTCACTGAACGCCGTCGTCGCCGAAGGGAATTTTGTCGGGCGGCTGTTCTTCGAGGGCGCGGGCGCGGGCGACGGCCCGACCGCCTCCGCCGTGGTCGCCGACCTGATCGACATCGCGCGCGGCGAGTTCGGGCCGCCCTTCGCGATGCCCGCGGCAAGCCTTGCCGACGAGCCCCAGGCCGACACGGGCGAGCGCCGCGGACGCGCCTATCTGCGCTTCACCGTCGCCGACAAGGTGGGCGTGCTCGCCGAGATCGCCGCCGCGATGCGCGACGCCGGCGTCTCGATCGAGAGCCTGATCCAGCGCGGCGCAATGCCCGACGGCAGCGTCATCGTCGCCATCGTGACGCACGAGGGGCCCGAGCGCGCGGTGGCGCACGCGCTCGACAAGCTCGCCGGATCGCCCAGCCTGACGAGCGCGCCGATGTGGATGCATATCCTGGGCTAGATTTTTCGACGTTCCGGTATGGCAACGCCCCTTGCCGACGCCCCCGGATTCGCGCAGGATCAGTTTCAAACGCGAACCTGATGGAGAGCGCGGAATGGCCGAGGCCTATATCGTCGAGGCGGTGCGAACCGCAGGCGGCAAGCGCGGAGGGCGGCTCGCCGGCTGGCACCCCGCCGACATGGCCGGCGCGGTGCTCGACGCATTGGTCGAGCGGACGGGGATCGATCCGGCCGCAATCGAAGATGTCGTCATGGGCTGTGTCAGCCAGGGGGGCGAGCAGGGGTTTCAGGTAGGGCGCGGCGCGGTGCTCGCCTCGAAGCTCCCCGAAAGCGTGCCCGCGGTGACGATCGACCGGCAGTGCGGCTCCTCGCAGCAGGCGATCCAGTTCGCGGCGCAGGCGGTGCTGTCGGGGACGCAGGACGTGGTGATCGCCGCGGGCGTCGAGAGCATGACGCGCGTGCCGATGGGATCGACCGGCAAGCTGTTCGCGGATGCGGGGCTGGGACGCGCCAAGTCTCCGCGGCAGGAAGAGCGCTACCCCGGCATCACCTTCTCGCAGTTCCTGGGCGCGGAGAGCATCGCGCGGAAATACGGCTTCTCGCGCGACGCGCTCGACGACTACGCCCTCGAAAGCCACCGCCGCGCCACCGCGGCGACCGAGCGGGGCGATTTCGACGACGAGATCGTGCCGCTGACGGTCACGACGGCCGAGGGCGAGGAGAAGCACCGCGTCGACGAGGGCATCCGCTTCGATGCCTCGCGCGAGGGGATCGGCTCGGTCAAGCTGCTCTCCGAAAACGGCGTGATCTCGGCGGCGAATGCGAGCCAGATCTGCGACGGTGCGAGCGCGGTGATGGTCGTCTCCGAACGCGCGCTCAGGGCGCACGGACTGACGCCGCTGGCGCGCATCCACAATTTGACGGTGACGGGAGGCGACCCCGTCGTCATGCTCGAAGAGCCGTTGTTCGCGACCGACAAGGCATTGAAGCGCGCGGGGATGCGGATCGACGACATCGACCTGTACGAGGTCAACGAGGCGTTCGCGCCGGTGCCGCTCGCGTGGCTGCGGCACACGGGGGCGGACCCGGCGAAGCTCAACATCAACGGGGGCGCGATCGCGCTCGGCCATCCGCTCGGCGCGACCGGCGCGAAGCTGATGGCGACGCTCGTCCATGCGCTGGGCAAGCGCGAGTTGCGCTACGGCCTGCAGACGATGTGCGAGGGCGGCGGGATCGCCAATGTGACGATCGTCGAGCGCTTGTAATCATGTGTCCCCAACGGAGAGAGGCATGGGCATGGACATAGACAGCACCACCGCAGCGGTCGTCACCGGCGGCGCGTCCGGCCTGGGCGCGGCGACGGCGCGCGCGCTTGCGGCGAAGGGCGCGAAGGTCGCGATCTTCGATCTGCAGGAGGAGAAGGGGCGCGCGGTCGCCGAGGAGATCGGCGGGCTGTTCTGCGAGGTCGATGTGACCTCGGACGCGTCGGTCGATGCGGGGTTCGCCAAGGCGCGCGAGGCCCACGGCCAGGAAAGCGTGCTCGTGTGCTGCGCGGGCACCGGCAACGCGATGAAGACCGCGAGCCGGTCGAAGGAGGATGGTTCGATCAGGCACTTCCCGGCCGAGGCGTTCAACTGGCTCATCCAGATCAATCTCGTCGGCACCTTCCGCTGCGTCGCCAAGTCGGCCGCGGGAATGCTGACGCTCGATCGCGGCGAGGACGGCGCGCGCGGTGCGATCGTGATGACCGCGAGCGTCGCCGCCGAGGACGGGCAGATGGGGCAGGCAGCCTATTCGGCGTCGAAGGGCGGCGTCGTCGGCATGACGCTCCCGATCGCGCGCGACCTGATGAACGAGGGCATCCGCGTCAACACCATCCTGCCCGGCATCTTCGACACCCCGCTGATGGCCGCTGCACCGCCGCAGGTGAAGGACGCGCTGGCGGCGTCGGTGCCGTTCCCGAAGCGGCTCGGGCGGCCGGAGGAATATGCCAAGCTCGTGCTCGCGATGATAGAGAATCCATATATGAACGGCGAGGACGTGCGGCTCGACGGCGCGATCCGCATGGCGCCCAGATAAGGACACGCGACCGATGACCGTCACGCTCTACACCTTCGTCGATCTCTACGATCGTGTGCTCGGGTCCCTGTCGCACCTGCTCGACAAGGGCGAGGCCTATGCCGGCGAGCACGGCATATCGACCGACGAGATGCTCGACTGGCGGCTGGTCGAGGACATGCATCCGTTGCGCTTCCAGGCGGCGGTGGTCGTCAACTTCACGCGAAGCTGGACGGCGCGCGTCGCCGGACACGACGTGCCCGATGGCATGGACCAGACGACCGATCTCGCCGGTTTTCATGCCGCGATCGCAGATGCGAAGGCGCATC
>CAMLGC010000029.1 GCA_946479505.1 uncultured Sphingomonadaceae bacterium | reverse complement strand
TCGAAAATCCCGAAGGCGAGGTGACGATCGGCGTCGTCGGCAAATATGTCGGCCTGCAGGACGCCTACAAATCGCTGAACGAGGCGCTCGTCCACGGCGGCATCGCCAACCGCGTCAAGGTCAACATCCGCTGGATCGACGCCGAGCTGTTCGAGCATGATGACGCCGACATCGCCGCCAAGCTCGAGCCGTGCCACGCCATCCTTGTTCCCGGCGCATTCGGCGAGCGCGGCGCGGAGGGCAAGATCGCGTCGGTGCGTTTCGCGCGCCAGCGCAACGTGCCCTATTTCGGCATCTGCTTCGGCATGCAGATGGCGTGCATCGAGGGCGCGCGCGATCTCGCCGGCATCGACGACGCCTCCTCGACCGAATTCGGCCCCACCGACCAGCCCGTCGTCGGCCTCATCACCGAATGGATGAGCAAATCGGGGCTCGAAAAGCGTGAGGCGAACGGCGATCTCGGCGGCACGATGCGGCTCGGCGCCTATCCCGCGACGCTCGCGGCCAACAGCGTCGTCGCGTCGATCTACGGCGAGCGCGATATCAGCGAGCGCCACCGCCACCGCTACGAGGTCAACACCGCCTATCGCGAGCCGCTCGAAAAGGGCGGCCTGCTCTTCTCGGGCATGTCCCCCGACGGCACGCTCCCCGAGATCGTCGAGCGCCCCGATCACCCCTGGTTCGTCGGTGTCCAGTTCCACCCCGAACTGAAGTCCAAACCCTTCGACCCGCACCCCTTGTTCGCGAGCTTCATCGAGGCAGCGGTCAAGCAGAGCCGCATGATGTGAGGCGTCGGGGCGGTCGATCAACATCCAAGGAGACGTCATGAGCGACAGCGCCCCGCAGCAGGAAAAGTCCCCGTCCGAGCGCATCGACGATCGGATCGCAGAACTGGGCGACTGGCGCGGCGAGATGCTCGCCCGCGTCCGCGCGCTCGTCAAGCAGGCCGATCCGGAGGTGACCGAGGAGTGGAAATGGCGCGGGGTGCCGACCTGGTATCACGACGGCATGATCTGCACCGGCGAGACCTACAAGAACGCCGTCAAGATGACCTTCGCCAAGGGCGCGTCGCTGGACGATCCCTCGGGCCTCTTCAACGCGAGCCTCGATGGCAATGTCCGCCGCGCCATCGACTTCCACGAGGGCGACGCGATCGACGAGGAGGCGCTGAAGGCGCTCATCCGCGCGGCGGTGGCGCTGAACGGGGCGAGCGCACGCAGGTGAACGAGGGGGCGAAACGCCGGCCGAAATTTGTTCGGCAGCTTCATCGCTGCTGCGACCGAGCCGGGTGGCAAGTCGCGTCGCCATGTTTCGGCGAATCGCTGGTGGGTGATGCGCGCGTTGAGGGTCCTCGATGACGCCGCATCAGTTCCTCGCCAAATGGCGCGCCGCCGAGCTGAAAGAGCGCTCCGCCTCGCAGAGCCACTTCAACGATTTGTGTGCGTTGCTCGGCGTGCTCGATCCCGTCTCGGCCGATCCCACCGGCGATTGGTTCACCTTCGAAAAGGGCGCCAGCAAGACGAGCGGCGGCGAAGGCTGGGCGGACGTCTGGCGCCGCGGCGCCTTCGCCTGGGAATATAAGGGCCGGCACGCCAATCTCGATCGCGCCTACAACCAGCTCCTCCAATATGCCGTCGCGCTGGAAAACCCGCCGCTGCTCATCGTGTCCGACATGGATCGGATCGTGCTGCGCACCAACTGGACCAACACCGTCCAGGAACGCCACGATTTCGCGCTCGATGATCTGATCGACGGCGCGGTGCGCGATCGGCTCAAGGCCGCCTTCGTCGATCCCGAAAGCTTCAAACCGCAAAAATCCCGGCAGGAGCTGACCGAGGAAACCGCGGGCGAATTCGCCGGCCTCGCGCAGCGGCTGCGCAATCGTGGCAACGACGCACATCAGGTCGCGCATTTCGTCAACCGCCTCGTCTTCTGCATGTTCGCGGAGGATGTCGGCCTGCTGCCCGACAAGCTCTTCACGCGCATGCTC
Organism: uncultured Sphingomonadaceae bacterium; assembly: GCA_946479505.1. Next base: position 28,433 of record CAMLGC010000029.1, on the reverse strand, counting down.
GATCGCAGCCGCGCGAACCCGGCAAGCTTCGTCGCCAATGCCGAGATGCTCTTCGCCGCGATGGCGACCGGCGGCGCGGTCGGCTTCGAAAGTGTCGATTGGTTCAACGGCGGCCTGTTCGAGGACGACGCCGCGCTCCCGCTCACCGCCGACGACATCGACGATCTGCTCGGCGCCGCGCGCCGCGACTGGTCGGCGATCGATCCCTCGATCCTCGGCACCCTGTTCGAACGCGGGCTCGATCCGGCGAAGCGCAGCCAGTTGGGCGCGCACTACACCGATCGCGACAAGATCATGCGCATCGTGGCGCCGACGATCATCGAGCCGCTCGAAGCCGAATGGGCCGAAGCGCTGGCGACAATCACGGCGCTGGTCGAAAGCGCGCCGAAGCGCACCGCCGATCGCCTGCTGACCCCCGCGGACCGGCGCAAGGCGCAGCGGATCATGGATCAGGCGGCGGCGATCCATTCGGCCTTCGTCGAGCGGCTCGCGGATTTCCGCGTGCTCGATCCCGCCTGCGGCTCGGGCAATTTCCTCTACGTCGCCTTGCGCGCATTGAAGGACATCGAGCACCGCGCCAATCTCGACGCAGAGGCGCTCGGCCTGCCGCGCGGCTTTCCGCGCGTCGGCCCCGAATGCGTGCTGGGGATCGAGCTCAATCCCTATGCGGCCGAACTGGCGCGCGTTTCGGTGTGGATCGGCGAAATCCAGTGGATGCGCCGCAACGGCTTCGATGCGGCCAGGAACCCGATCCTGCGCCCGCTGGAGACGATCGAGTGCCGCGATGCGGTGCTCGACGAGGCGCGCGCGACGCCCGCCCTGTCCACCGTCACCCCGGGCTCGACCCGGGGTTCCGCTTCTTCTTCACCACCGCCGGAAAACGCGACCCCGGATCAGGTCCGGGGTGACGAAGAAGGCGAAGCGGCATCCACCCGCTCCGTCCGCGCCGACTGGCCCGAGGCCGACGTCATCATCGGCAACCCGCCGTTCCTCGGCAACAAGAAGATGATCCGCGAGCTGGGTGAGGATTATACCTTCGCCCTGCGCAACGCATGGCCGGAAGTGCCCGGCGGCGTCGATCTCGTCTGTTATTGGTTTGCCAAGGCATGGGCGATGATCGTCAGCGGCCGGGCGCAGCGCGCGGGCCTCGTCGCCACCAACAGCATCCGTGGCGGCGCCAACCGCGAGGTGCTCAAGCCCATCGTCGAGCATGGCCGCATCTTTGCGGCGTGGAGTGACGAGGAATGGGCCGTCGAAGGCGCGGCGGTTCGAGTGTCGCTGGTATGTTTTGACCGTCAGGAGGGCACAACGAGGCTTAATGGCGAGACCGTGACCTCGATTTTGCCCGACCTCCGCGCCGCAGCCGGATTCGATCTGACGAGGGCGGCAGCGTTGAAGCAGAACACCGGAGTTTGCTTCGTCGGCGTCATCCTAAATGGTGACTTCGAATTGTCGGGCGACGCCGCTCGGATAATGCTACGAGCCCCTCTTAACGTAAATATGCGGCCGAGTAGCGATGTAATTAGGCCAACTCTAAACGGTGACGATTTCAATGGCGAGCGGCCGGATAAATGGGTGATCGATTTCGGCACGACAATGACCTGTGAGCAGGCCGCTCCTTATGAAAAGCCATTCCAGCACATCGACGACAAAGTTCGACCTTACCGGCATCGAAAGAAAGCTGATGGGTCCTTCTCCGTGAGGGCGAAGAACGAACGCGAAACCTGGTGGCGCCATGCGCGACCTCGACCAGCTATGCGCAAAGCGCTCTCAACTGTTGAGCGGTTTATCGCCACGCCAATGGTGTCGAGCTATCGAACCTTCGGCTTCTTAGACGCCTCGATACTTCCCGATCAGAAGCTTGTGGTCTTCGCGCGGGATGATTTCACAACGCTGGGTATCTTGCATTCTCATTTTCATAAGGTGTGGACAATCGCCACCTGCTCATGGATTGGCTCGGGCAATGACGTAACCTACTCGAACACCGCAGTCTTTCTTACTTTCCCCTTCCCCGAAGGCCTGACCCCGGACATCCCCGCTGCCGATTATGCCGACGACCCGCGCGCGCAAAAGATCGCCGCGGCGGCGGCGCGGCTGAACGACTTGCGCGAGGCGTGGCTCAACCCCGCCGATCTGATCGTGCGAGAGGCAGAGGTGGCGCCCGGCTATCCCGATCGCCTCCTGCCCAGGGACGAGGACGCGGCGAGGGAATTGAAGAAGCGCACGCTCACCAACCTCTACAACGCCCGCCCGCAATGGCTCGCCAATGTCCATGCCGCGCTCGACGAGGCGGTAGCTGACGCGTACGATTGGGGTGACGATTGGCGCGCCGGGCTGCTCACCGATGAAGAAATCCTCGGTCGCCTCTTCCGCCTCAACCAGCAGCGCGCTTCCGGGAACGCCAGCTAGTCGGCGGCCATTTTCCCGACCACCTCGAGCAAGGCCGCGTTTCGTTCGCCTCTGTCCTACACCCCCGCATCCGTGGCATGTCGGGGCCGCGCTCTTTGAAATCGTCGGTGGCCGCGATTCGGATGGATCGTGCGGTAAAAGTTGACGCTCGGGTCAAAGTTGACTCGCCGCCGCGGCGATGCAGCGCAAAGGCCCGGAAATCGCGGAATGTGCTCAGCCGATCAGGCGCGGGACAGTCAAGTTGGTCAACTTTGCCGCTGCTTCGCGCCGCTGCCGCGCGCGCCAAAAGCAAACGCCCGGGCCGTTTCCGACCCGGGCGCCTGCGTGACGATTGCTCGTCAGCCCCCTTAAGTCGCCTCCGCCCGCGCGTCCGGTTGTCGGACGGGGCTGAAAGCTCCCCAAACCACGGCCATTGCCTGTGATCAACGAGCGGATGCTTACCAAGGCGGCGGGGGGCTTGTCACCGTAAATGCCTCGTTCAGGGTACGATTGCCGCGCGCCTGTGGTGAATTCGCAACAGCGCTTTCGCCCGGTGCAACCATTGCCACTGTCCCCGGTCGTCCCTAGACCGGCGCCTCGTCGCCATTCGGGGACCGGAACGCCAGCCTTATGATCCTCTCGCGCTACGAACGGATGCTCGCGCGGCGCTACCTGCTTCCGGGCAAGGGCGAGGCGTTCATCTTCCTGGTCGCCTCGATCAGTCTCTTTGCGGTGATGCTCGGCGTCGCCGCCTTGGTCGTGGTGATGAGCGTGATGAACGGCTTTCGCGACGAGCTGTTCGACAAGATCGTGGGGCTCAACGGCCATGCGGTGGTGCAGGGCTATAACGGCCAGCTCCGCGACTGGCGCGAGATCGCCGATCAGGCGCGCGCTCTCCCCGGCGTCACCAGCGCGATTCCCCTGATCGAGCAGCCGCTGATGGCGACGCATGGCGGCACGGTGCAAGGCGTGCTGATGCGCGGGATGCGCGTCGAGGACATCCGCTCGAACGCGACCATCCACCAGAAGGTGATCGCGGGCTCGCTCGCCCGGCTCACGCCCGGCAGCCGCACCGTCGCGATCGGATCGCGGCTCGCCGAAGCGCTGGGCGCCAAGGTCGGCAGCGAGATCTCGCTCATCAGCCCGCAAGGCTACACGACGCCCTTCGGCACGGTGCCGCGCATCATCGACTACAAGGTGGCGGCGATCTTCGAGATCGGCATCTACGATTACGACAACACCTACGTCATCATGCCGATGGAAGGCGCGCAGACGCTGCTGCTGATGGGAAGCAGCGTCGGCATGGTCGAAATCCAGACGGTCGATGCCGACCGCGTGGGCCAGATCCTCGCGCCGCTCGCCGAGCGGATCGGCGGGCAGGCGGTGATCGCCGATTGGCGGATGCTCAACGCGCAGCTCTTCGAGGCATTGACGGTCGAGCGGATCGCGATGTTCACCGTGCTCTCGATCATCATCCTCGTCGCGGTGTTCAACATCCTGTCGTCGCTCATCATGCTGGTGCGCGCCAAGACGCGCGACATCGCGATCCTGCGAACGATGGGGGCGACCCGGGGCGGGCTGATGCGCGTGTTCATGACGGTGGGCACCACGATCGGCGCGCTCGGCACGCTCGCCGGCCTCGTCCTCGGTTTCGTCTTCCTGTTCTTCCGGCAAGACGTGGTGGATTTCATCCAGCTCGTGACCGGGCAGAACCTCTGGGATCCCTCGATCCGCTACCTCACCGAGCTTCCGTCGAAGACCGATCCCATCGAGGTCGTCGTCATCGCGCTGATGGCGCTCGCTTTCTCTTTCCTCGCCACGCTCTATCCGGCCTTCAAGGCCGCGAGCACCGATCCTGTCCAGGTGTTGCGCTATGAATGAACCCGTCCTCCAGACGACAGGCCTGACCCGCAGCTTCGAGCAGGGCGGGCAGACGATCCACGTCCTGCGCGGGGTCGATCTGGCCATCGCGCCCGGTGAGATCGTCGCGCTGGTCGGCCCCTCGGGCTCGGGCAAGTCGACGCTCCTCCAGGCGGTGGGGTTGCTCGAAGGCGGATTCGGCGGCTCGATCCGCATCACAGGCAAAGAGGCCGCGCAGCTCGACGCACACGGCCGCACCGTGGTGCGCCGCGACACGCTCGGGTTCGTCTATCAGTTCCACCACCTGCTCCCCGATTTCACCGCGCGCGAGAACGTCGTGCTTCCGCAGCTCATCGAGGGCGCCGATCGCGACGCGGCCGAAGACCGCGCCGCCTCGCTCCTCACCGCGCTCGGTCTCGGCGCCCGCCTCACGCACCGGCCGAGCCAGCTTTCGGGCGGCGAGCAGCAGCGCGTCGCGGTCGCCCGCGCGCTCGCCAACCGCCCCGCGCTCGTCCTCGCCGACGAGCCCACCGGCAACCTCGACGAGGCGACCGCCGACGTCGTCCTCGCCGAGTTCCTCCGCCTCGTCCGCCATGAAGGCTCGGCCGCGCTCGTCGCCACCCACAACGAGCGCCTCGCCGAGAAGATGGACCGCGTGGTGCGGCTGCACGAAGGGCATCTCGAGTGAACACCTGGCGCGACGCCCCGACGCTCGCCGGCCGCCACGTCACGCTGCGCCCGCTCGAGCGCGGCGATCGCGCTGCGCTGATCGACGCGTTTGCCGACGGGCTCGAGAACAGCTTTGCGACGATGGTTCCCAACGAGGCGACGATCGACGGCTGGTATGACCGGATCGAGCGCGAGACGGGCGCGGGACGAGCGATGGCCTTCACCGTGCTCGATGCTGACGGCCGCGTTTCGGGGACGACGCGCTTCCTGCGGATGAACGAGGCGCATCGGCGCGTCGAGATCGGCGGCACCGTCTATGCGACACGCGTCCAGCGCACCGGTCTCAACACCGAGACCAAACGCCTGCTGCTCACCCACGCCTTCGAAGCGCTCGGTTGCCAATGCGTCCAGCTCCGCACCGATTTCCTCAACCGTCAGTCGCGGCGCGCGATCGAGCGGCTCGGCGCGCGGCAGGACGGCGTGCTGCGCGGCCACATGGTGATGCCGGGCCATGCGCGCGATACGGTCGTCTATTCGATCCTGGCGCACGAATGGCCCGGCGTGCGGCGCAACCTCGATGCGCTGCTCGCGGACCGAGAGGAGGCACGGACATGAGCGCGATCACCGATCTACACGTGAAGGCGAGCGACGGGGGCGACGTCGATCTGGGCGCGTATGCGGGCAGGGTGCTGTTGATCGTGAACACCGCCTCGAAATGCGGGTTCACGCCCCAATATGCCGGCCTGGAGGCACTGCACCGACGCTATGGCGGTCGCGGTTTCGAGGTGCTCGCCTTCCCGTGCAACCAGTTCGGCGGCCAGGAGCCGGGCAGCGCCGAGGAGATCGCGAGCTTCTGCTCGACCAGCTACGCCGTCACCTTTCCCATCTTCGCCAAGATCGACGTCAACGGCGAGCGCGCCGACCCGCTGTTCCGCACGCTCAAGGGCGAGGCGCCCGGCCTGCTCGGCTCGAAAGCGATCAAATGGAACTTCACCAAGTTCCTGGTCGATCGCTCGGGAGCGGTCGTCGCCCGCTATGCGCCCACGACCAAGCCGGAAGACATTGCAGCCGATATCGAAAGCCTGCTGCGATCGTGATCGCCTCGATCAGAACAACTGCCCCTGCGCACCGGCGGGTGGGCGGAACAGATCCGTCCGCAGCATGATCCGGTCGTTGGCGAGCCCGTAGCGCTTGCACGCGATCACGAAGCGCGTGCGCATCAGGTCGGCCCAGGGTCCTTGCCCCCGCATCCGGGTATGGAAATCGGGATCGTTGTCGCGCCCGCCGCGAATCGATCGAATGATCGCCATCACCTTGCCCGCGCGATCGGGGAAATGCGTCTCGAGCCAGGCGCGAAACAGCGGCGCGACCTCGTGCGGCAACCGCACCGGCAGGAAGAAGGCGCCGCTCGCGCCCGATTCGACCGCGCGCTCGACGATGTGCTCGATCTCGTGATCGGTGATCGCGGGCACCACCGGCGCGATCGAGACATAGACGGGCACGCCAGCATCGGCGAGCCGCCGCACCGCCGTCAGCCGCCGTTCGGGCGCCGCTGCGCGGGGCTCGAGCGTCATCGCGATCCGCGGGTCGAGCGAGGTCACCGACAGCGCCACCGCCGCGAGACCCTTCTTTGCCATCGGCGCGATCAGGTCGAGATCGCGCAGCACGCGATCGGATTTGGTGGTGATCGTCAGCGGATGATTCGTTTCCGCGAGCACTTCGAGGCAACCGCGCGTGATCTTCCACGTGCCTTCGATCGGCTGATACGGATCGGTGTTGGTGCCGAACGCGATCGGCCGCACCGCATAGTCGCGCTTTGCTAGCGCCTCGCGGAGCAGGGCAGGGGCGTCGGGCTTGGCGAACAGCCGGCTTTCGAAATCGAGCCCCGGCGACAAATCGTGATACGCATGGCTCGGCCGCGCGAAGCAGTAGATGCAGCCGTGCTCGCACCCGCGATAGGGGTTCACCGAGCGATCGAACTCGACATCGGGCGAAGCGTTGAAGGTCAGGATCGTCTTGGGCTTCTCGACCGTCACGGTCGTGCGCAGTGGCGGCGGCGCGCCGTCCAGCGCCTCGCGCGCGTCGAGCCAGTCGCCGTCGGCCTCGGTCTGGGGCAGATTGAAGCGCGTGCTCTCGCGATTGAGGGTCGCGCCACGCACGGCGCGCTGTTTGATCGCCATTGACAGAGCATAGCGCGTCGAGCAGAACGTAACAAGAACAGTTGTGGAGAAGGATGATGACCGCGCGGCTCAACTATCTCGAGCTTCCCGTCGGCGACACGCGCGCCGCCAGGACGTTCTACGGCGCCGCCTTCGGCTGGAGCTTCACCGATTTCGGCCCCACCTACGCCGCGACGACGAGCGGCGACACCGACATTGGTTTCCAGGCGGACGCCGAGGCCAAGACGGCGGCGGCGCTGCCGGTGATTGAGGTCGACGATCTCGATGCTGCGGAGAAGGCGGTGCGAGAGGCGGGCGGCACGATTACTGCCCCGATCTTCGATTTTCCGGGCGGCCGCCGTTTCCACTTCCGCGATCCCGACGGGCACGAACTGGCGGTCGCGCAGACGGCGCATTCGTGAAAATTTAGGATATTCCCCGGCGAAGGCCGGGGGCCAGTTACGACCGGCCCGATGCTGGACCCCGGCCTTCACCGGGGAAGATATTGCAATTCGCTTTACCGCTCCCGCAACCGCGGCATCAGCTCGACGAAGTTGCAGGGGCGGTGCCGGCTGTCGAGCTGGTCCTTGAGGATGCCGTCCCACGCATCCTTGACCGCGCCGGTCGACCCGGGAAGGGCGAAAATGTACGTGCCACGTGCAACACACGCACAGGCGCGCGACTGGATCGTCGAGGTGCCGATCGTTGTGTAGCTCAGCCAGCGGAAGAGCTCGCCGAAGCCGGGGACCATCTTGTCGGCAACGCGTTCGACTGCTTCGGGAGTCACATCGCGCCCCGTCACGCCAGTGCCGCCGGTGGAAATGATGCAATCGACCGCGGGATCGCCGATCCACGTCTCGAACTGGGCGACAATCCCGCCAACATCGTCGCGCAGCAGCGCCCGATCGGCAAGCATGTGTCCCATATCGGTCAGCCGTGTCGTCAGCACATCGCCCGATCGGTCGTCGTCGGGCCCGCGCGTGTCCGAAACCGTGAGCACCGCGATCCTGATCGGCAGGAACGCGGCGGCTTGGTCAATCGGCACTGGCGGTCATCGTCGCGTTCGGTGTGTCGCCCATCCGGATTGCGACGGCGCCCGACATGCCCGGAAAGCGCGGCCACATGCCCTGCGCCAGCGCGGCGCGGCTTGACGAGCCCTGCTTGCCCGTCTCGCTCTCGTAGATCCAATAGTTGCGCAGCACCGTCATCACGTATCCACGCGTTTCCCAATAGGGAATCGATTCGATGTAAAGCAGAGGATCGCCGTTATCCTTGGTGATCGTGTTCCACTCGGCGACGGGCACCGGCCCGGCATTGTAGGCGGCGATCACCTTGGGAAGCAGCCCACCCGTACAGGGCTGATCGCGGAGCTGCTCGAGATACGATTGGCCGACCTCGATATTGGTCGAGGGTTTCGTCAGGTCCGCACGGTCGATCACGCGGCCATGCGCACGGCCGATGTCGATCGCGGCCGCCGGCATGATCTGCATCAGACCGTAAGCGCCCGCGGGGCTCACCACGTCGGTGCGGAAGCGCGATTCCTGGAGCGTGTGCGCATAGACCAGCGCCTTGTCGACGCGCCAGCCGCCGTCGGGCACCCAGTTCGGCGCGGGGAAACGTGCCGAAGCGACCGCGCTCGCTCCCTCGGGCGCGTTGTGTGCAAGCCAGAGCTGTGTGCTCGGCAGGTTCATCGCGCCCGCGAGATGGACGAGCGCCGCGTAATCGCTCGGGCTCCCGATCTCCGCCTGATGGCGGATCACGTCATCTGCAAGCCCTGTCTCGCCGATCTCGACCAATGCCGCGGCGACCAGGACGTTGGGCCGATGTTCGAGCCGCTTCCAATCGTCCGATGCGTCCACCGCCCGAAAGATCGGCGTCTTGATCCCGAGCGCCTGGCGCGCAAGCTGCCCGTAGAACGTCTCGTCATATTGGGCAGCGCTCTGAAGATGCCCTTCAACCTTGTCGGGCCGGCCGCACGCCATGTCGGCGCGCGACGCCCAGTAGAGTCCGGCCGCGCGCAATTCCGAATCGCTCGAACGGCTCGCCACGGTCTCGAACGAGGCACCCGCCGCGGCGCAATCGCGCTGCCGCCACGCCGCGAGTCCCGCGACCCAGTTCGCCTGCACGCCCCAATCGCCCGAATCGTTCGCGGCGGTCGCCGCCATCCGGCGGGCGTCGGCGTCCTTGCCCTCCAGATAATAGATCCACGCCACGCGCTGGCGCCATTCGGTGACTGCCTCGGGCGACAGCCCCCCGGTTGCAGCGAGCAGCGCCTCCGCGGCCGCGCCGTCATCATCCTTGATGAAGGGCTGCATCTGCGCCGCGAGCGCATCCGCCATCACGCCGTCCACACCCCGGGTGTGCTGTCGCGTGGGCGCACCAGCAATCCAGCGCAGGTCGTGCTCTTGTGGCAGCGACGGCAGGTCCGCATCGGTCGCACCGCGCAGCCTGGCGAGCCGCGCAAGTTGCGCGGCCTGCGGCAGCTCGGGGGCGATGCGGAGCAGATCGAGCAGCGGCTCGCGTTCGATCCGCGGACTGCCTGCCGCAGTATAGAGCTCGGCGCGCGCGATCGGATGGAGCAGGCCCGGCTTCATGGTATCGAGCTGGAGCTGCGCGTCCGTCCAGCGCTGGTCGTGAATCGCCGCGAAGACGGCGCGGTAGCCGGCGCGCTGCGCGTCATCGAGCTGTACCGGGATCGCGGCGTCACGATTCTTTCCGGCGTGCGGGATGCGCGTATCGGATGCGGCATCACCCGGCGCCGCGAACGCCGAAGCGGGGAGTGCCGCAAGCGCCAGACCCAGCCACCACCCCCGCATCACGCAATCCCTCCGATCAACAGTTGCAGGTCCTTCCAGGCATCCGCCTTGTTTTGCGGCCGGTCCAAAAGCAGGCGCGGCGGAAAGCTGGCGACCGTCTCCGTTTGTCCACCGTCGTGATTAAGTACATGCAAACGCCCGCGGGCCGCAGCGGCGTCGATCCCGAGCAGCGCACGGCTCACCGCATTGCCCATTACCAACAGCCGCTTGGGGCGGAGCAAGGCCAGCCGGTGGCGTGCGATCTCGGCAAGCTGCGCCTCCAGCTCGGGCGCCACCTGTCGGGAGACTGGCCACACCGCGCAGAGCGGCGCCAGGTAAATCGACGACCGGTCGCGCCCGATCGCGGCGAGCATCCGGTCGAACAGCGCGCCGGCGGGGCCTGCCAGCAGCGTGTCCGCATCCTCGCGCTCGGGCATGTCGACGAGGATCGCCAGATCGGCTGACGGGTTGCCGATCGCTGCGATCGGCCGGCCGGGCCATCCAGCTTCGGGTATCTCCGGTCCAACGCGCCACGCCTCGAACGCGTCGAGCGTGTCCGGCATCGCCGCGGGTAGGGGTGCGACCTCGGCCGCCGGGGCGCTCGCGCGCGTCGGTACAACGGCACGTTCTTCGGCAAGCCATGCCCGCGGTGCATCCTCGACCAGCACGTTGACGCCGGCCTCGGCCCACCAGTCGAGCGCGCTGGCCGCGGCCGCGTTCCAATCGATGTTCTGATCCGCCCCCATGCGCCACTAGAGTCATCGGTTGACGAGCCGGTCAATTGGCAGGCACTCACGCTCCGACGAGACGTTGCCGCTGCGCGACGAGGCGGCGGCGCCTGGAGAGAAAGATGAGCGAACGCGAATCGATGCCCTATGACGTGGTGATCGTCGGCGCCGGCCCCGCGGGCCTGTCGGCAGCGATCCGGCTGAAGCAGCTCGCGAGTGAGGCGGGGCGCGAGCTGTCGGTCTGCGTGCTCGAAAAGGGCTCCGAGGTCGGCGCGCATATCCTGTCGGGCGCGGTGGTCGATCCGCGTGCGCTCGATGAGTTGCTCCCCGACTGGCGCGACACCTGCCCGTTCGCGCAGACGCCCGTCACCGAGAACCACCACTGGGTACTCACCGAACGCGGCAAGCGCGAGCTGCCGCATTTCCTCATGCCGCCGCTGATGGGCAACAAGGGCACTTATACCGGCAGCCTCGGCAACCTCTGCCGCTGGCTCGCCGAGCAGGCGGAGGGGTTGGGCGTCGAAATCTTCCCCGGCTTCGCGGCCGCCGAAGTGCTGTTCAACGACGACGGCTCGGTGAAGGGCGTGGCCACGGGCGACATGGGCGTGGCGCGCGACGGCACGCACAAGCCCGATTACCAGCCGGGCCTCGAGCTCCACGCCAGATATACCTTCCTTGCCGAAGGCGTGCGCGGACACCTCTCGAAGGAGCTGATCCGCCAGTTCGATCTCGCGCGCGACAGCGAGCCGCAGGTCTATGGCATCGGCATCAAGGAATTGTGGGACATCGATCCCGAAAAGCACGTCCCCGGCCGCGTCATCCATACCCAGGGCTGGCCCTTGGGCGAGGACGCGAACGGCGGCGGCTTCCTCTATCACCAGGCAGGCGGGCAGGTGGCCTTGGGCTTCGTCACCTGGCTCGGCTACCGCAACCCCTACCTCTCGCCGTTCCAGGAGATGCAGCGGTGGAAGACGCATCCCGCGATTCGGCAGGTGCTCGAAGGCGGCAAGCGCGTTTCCTACGGCGCCCGCGCGATCAACGACGGCGGCTGGCAGTCGGTGCCCAAGCTCGTCTTTCCGGGCGGCGCGCTGATCGGCTGCTCGGCGGGCTTCCTCAACGTGCCTCGCATCAAGGGCACCCACACCGCGATGAAGACCGCGATGATGGCCGCGGAAGCCGCCTTCGAGGCGATCGCCGTGGGCCGCGAGCATGACGAGCTTTCAGCCTATCCCGCCGCTTATGAGAAGAGCTGGGTCTTTAAGGAGCTCCGGAAGGTCCGCAACGTCGTGCCGCTCGTCAAGAAATATGGCGATTTCCTGGGCTCGGGGCTTGCGGGTATCACCATGTGGCTCGAACAGCTCGGTATTCCGGTGCCCTTCACGATGGGCCACCATCCCGACCACGAAAGCCTGTGGCGCAAGGATCTCGTCCGCCCGATCGACTATCCCAAGCCCGATGGCGTCGTCAGCTTCGACCGGCTCTCCTCGGTGTTTCTCTCGAACACCAATCACGAGGAGGACCAGCCCGTCCACCTGACGCTCAAGGATCCGGATATTCCGGTCGATTACGATCTGCCGATGTACGACGAGCCCGCGCAGCGTTATTGTCCGGCGGGCGTTTACGAGATCGTGGGCGAGGAAGAGGGCGACCCAAAGTTCGTGATCAACGCCCAGAACTGCGTCCACTGCAAGACGTGCGACATCAAGGACCCCACGCAGAACATCAACTGGGTGGTGCCCGAAGGCGGCGGAGGACCCAATTATCCCAATATGTAAGCCGTTCCTGATCGCGGGCCTGCTCGCCGGCGTGGCCGTCACGCCGGCGGCGGCGAGCACGCGTCCCGCGGACCTCGTCGATTACATGAAGGCGCGCGCCGCCGATGCCGACGGCAACGCTCGCCGCGCCGCTACGGGCTATGCCGCCGCGCTCGATGCGACGCCGACGAACGAACTGGTCGCGATCCGCGCCTATCGCGCCGCGATGGAGGCGGGCGACACCGCGCTCGCCGATCGCGCGCTCGCGGTGCTCGAAGCTTCGAATGTCGCGCCCTATGACGGTGCGCTGTGGCGCCTCGCAGCCGCGGCGACAGGCAAGAACGAGGCGCAGACGACACGCGCGATCGAGGCACTCAGGGGCGGTCCGCTCGCCTTCACGATGCCGATCCTCAACGCGTGGCTGGCGCTGGAGCAGGGCAACGATCCGTTCGCTGCGCTCGATGCGGGTGCCGAGAACGCACTCTTCAAACGCTACGGCGCGGAGAACCGCGCGCTGCTTCAGATCGCGCGAGGCGATATCGCCGACGGCCTTGCTGGAATCCGCGCGATGTCGGGTCCCGGTCAGGCGAGCATTGACGCGAAGATCAACGCCGCGCGGCTCCTCGCCGGGATCGACCATCGCGAGGCGGCGCAGGCACTTCTCAAGGGAGCCGACCCCGAGATCGCCGAGGTTGCGGCGGGCCTGGGCGATGGCGCCAAGCCCTCGTTTGGGTTCGGCGTGTCGCAGCTCTTCACGCGCCTCGCAGGTGATCTTGCTTACGGTGACCCGACGCCGCTCTCGCTCGTGCTGACGCGCGCCGCGCTCCGTGCCGATCCAGGCAACGACCGTGCGCGCCTGCTGCTCGCCGCCTCGCTCAGCGATCGCGACGAAACGGCTCTTGCGCTCGATGTGCTCGATGCAATTCATGCCGATGGACCGTTTGGGCCGGCGGCTGCGAACGCGCGCGTGACCGTGCTCGCGGCGGCGGGCGAGGATGCGCATGCGCTCGCCGCGGCGGCCAAACTCGCGCACGCGCCCGCCGCCGATGCCGCGGCGGCACAACGCTATGGCGACCAGCTCGTCGCGGCCGAACGCTATGCCGAGGCCGCCGAGGCTTATGACGAGGCGATCGCGCGGGCGGGCGACCGCGTGGCCTGGCTGCTGTATCTCCAGAAGGGCGGGGCGCTCGAACAGGCCGGCAATTGGGTCGAGGCGAAACCCGCGCTGGAAAAAGCACTCGCGATGGCGCCGAACGAGCCGATCGTGCTCAACTATCTCGGCTATTCGTCGCTCGAACATGGCGGTGACGCCAAGCAAGCTCTGGCGCTGCTCGAACGCGCAAGCGCGCTCAAGCCCGACGATCCGGCGATCACCGATTCGCTTGCCTGGGCCTATTTCCGGCTCGGCAATGTCGCGAAAGCGCTGCCGCTGCTTCAGCAGGCCGCTATGGAATCGCCCGCGGATCTGGAGATCAACGAACATCTCGGCGACGCTTATTGGAAGGCCGGCCGCGGCTATGAGGCGCGCTACGCCTGGCGTGCGGCCGCGGTTTATGCCGAGGGCAAGGATGCCGCGCGGCTCGCCGACAAGATCGAGTTCGGCCTCGGCGCCGAGCAGCGCGCGGCGCGGTGATCGTCGAACCCGCGCCGGCCAAGATCAACCTCGCGCTCCACGTCCGCCATCGCCGGCCGGACGGCTATCATGCGATCGAGACGCTGTTTGTGTTCCTGCGCGATGGGGACCGCGTGCGCGTCGCGCGCGCGGAGGCGCCGAGCTTTACAGTTACGGGGCCCTTCGCTGCGGGCCTCGAGCGTCACGACAATCTTGTCCTGCGGGCGACCGAAGCGTTCGCCAAGGCGTTTGGCGACACCGGCGCCTATGCAATCCTTCTCGACAAGCATTTGCCGGTCGCCTCGGGCATCGGCGGCGGCTCGGCCGACGCCGCGGCAACCCTGCGCGCGCTCGCGCGTCTCAACGGCATCGCGCTTGATGACCCCCGCCTCGTCGCCTGCGCAGAAGCGCTCGGCGCAGACGTTCCCGCCTGCCTCGCGAGCCGCTCGGCAGTCGGCAAGGGCAGGGGAGAGACGCTCACGCCGATCGAGGGCCTCGCCGGCACCTCCGTCCTTCTCGTCAATCCGGGCGTTGCCGTCTCCACCGCCGCGGTGTTCGCCGCTTGGGACGGCATCGACCGCGGCCCGATTACGGACGGCGCGCTGCTCGACCGTTCCCGCGCCGGCCGCAACGACCTCGAAGATCCAGCCCGCGCGATCGCCCCGGTCATCCGCGACGTGCTCGCCGCGCTTGCCCGCACCGGCGACCCACTGATCGCCCGCATGTCGGGCTCGGGTGCGACTTGCTTCGGCGTCTACCGAACCGCATCGGACCGCGCCTTGGCCGCTGCCGCGATTCGGCATGCGCATCCGGATTGGTGGACGCTCGAATCGACCTTTGCGTGACGTTTCCGGAATGTCCCACCCGTGACAACCAACTATAGTTCCGGCAACAGCGGCCCATGATCCGCACACGCCGTGACGGTCCGCTCTACACGCTCGCGCTCGACCGCCCGGCCGCGCGCAACGCGATCAACCTCGCGGGCTGGAAGCAGCTTGCCGACGCCGTGGCATCACGCCCGGCCGATGCCCGTGTCCTCCTGCTCGTGTCCGACGACGACGCCGTCTTCTCGGCCGGCGCGGACATCGCCGAGTTCGGCCCGCTGCGCGATGACCTGCAGGCGCGGGCCACCTTTCGCGAAATAATGCGCACCGGCATCGAGGCGCTCGCCACCGCGCCCGTGCCAACGATCGTCGCGATCGACGGCGCCTGCTTTGGCGCGGCGGTCGCGATTGCGCTCGCCTGCGACGTCCGCATCGCGGGCGCCGCCGCACGTTTCGCCGTCACCCCGGCCAAGCTCGGCATCGGCTATCCGGCTGAGGACGTCGCCCGCCTCGTCGCACAGGTGGGTAAGGGCCAGGCAAGCCGCATGCTATTCTCCGCCGAGCCGATCCTCGCCGCCGAGGCGCACGCCATCGGCCTCGCGGAACTCCACGCCCCCGACGCCGCGGCTGCCGCTCGCGCGCTCGCTGAAACGATTGCCTGCCATCCGCCCGCCGCCGTCGCCCAGCTCAAGCGCGTGCTCGCCGATCCCGTCGATGGGGGCCATGCCGATGCGTTCGATGCTGCATTCGGCACCCCCGATTTCGCGCGCGCCTATACTGCCTTTACCAGGCGCGGGAGGACCGCATGAGCCAGCCCACGATCATCGACGGCACCGCGGACATCCTGCTGCTGTGCGATCACGCCTCGAATGTGGTGCCTGAGGGAATCGCGCTCGGCGTCGCGCCCGATCTGCTCGATCTCCACATCGCGGTCGATATCGGCGCCGAGCCGCTCACCCGCGCGCTGGCCGAGCGGCTCGACGCGCCGGCGATCCTCGCCACCGTCTCGCGGCTCGTGGTCGACCTCCACCGCGAGCCCCACCACCCCGACCTGATCCCCACCGCAAGCGACGGCCATGTCATTCCCGGCAATGCGCTTCCCGACCGCGAGGAACGACTCAGCCGCTTCCACCGCCCCTATCACGAGGCGCTCGCCCGCCTGATCGAGGCGAAGAAGCCGCGCCTGCTCGCGTCGATCCACAGCTTCACGCCCCGGCTCCAGAACGGCGGCGGTGCGCGGCCGTGGGAAGTCGGCATCCTCTACAACGCGGACGACCGCGCCGCGCGCATTGCAATCGACCTGCTCCGTGCGCGCGGCGTCCAAACGGGCGACAACGAGCCCTATTCGGGGCGCCTCCTGAATGCGACGCTCAACCGGCACGGCGAGGAACGCGGGCTGCCCTATCTCGCGATCGAGGTCCGCAACGACCTGATCCGCGACGCCGCCGGGATCGCCCGTTGGACAGACACGTTGGCCGAAATCATCGCGCTCACGCGCAACAGGGTTGCGTAAAAGAGCTCGTTCGGGAAATAGGCTGTCGCCATGACCCGCACCTTCGACAAATCCCGCCTGCCGAGCCGCCATGTGTCGGTCGGCCCCGAGCGCGCGCCGCAGCGCAGCTACTACTACGCGATGGGCATCCCCGAGGAGGATATCGCCAAGCCCTTCGTCGGGCTCGCGAGTGCGGGAAACGACAGCGCGCCGTGCAACATCACGCTCGACGTGCAGGCCGATGCCGCACGCGCAGGCGTGATCGCGGGCGGCGGGATGCCGCGCCGGTTCAATACGATCACCGTCACCGACGGCATTGCGATGGGGCACCAGGGGATGAAATCCTCGCTCGTCAGCCGCGAGGTGATCGCCGATTCGGTCGAATTATCGGTCCGTGGCCATTGCTACGACGCCCTCGTCACCTTCGCCGGATGCGACAAGTCGCTGCCGGGCATGATGATGGCGATGCTGCGGCTCAACGTGCCGTCGATCTTCGTCTATGGCGGCTCGATTTTACCAGGACATTTCAAAGGAGAAGACGTCACCGTTGTCGACGTGTTCGAGGCTGTCGGGCAGTATGCGGCGGGCGGGTGCCCGTTGCACGAGCTGATCGCGCTCGAAAAGGTCGCCTGCCCCGGCGCGGGCGCGTGCGGCGGGCAATTCACCGCCAACACGATGGCGTGCGTCGGCGAGGCGATCGGGCTGTCGCTGCCCAATTCGAACATGATGCCCGCGCCCTATCCCGATCGAGCCGCGCATGCCGTCGCCGCGGGCGAGCAGGTGATGGCGCTGGTCGAGCGCAACCTGCGCCCGCGCGACATCTGCACTCGTGCCGCGTTCGAGAATGCCGCGCGGGTGGTCGCGGCCACTGGCGGCTCGACCAACGCCGCGCTCCATTTGCCCGCAATGGCCAACGAGGCGGGGATCGAGTTCGACCTGTTCGACGTGGCGGAGGTCTTCAAATCAACACCTTATATTGCCGATCTCAAGCCCGGTGGCAGATATGTCGCCAAGGACATGTACGAGGCCGGCGGCGTCTATATGCTGATGAAGACGATGCTCGACGGTGGCTTCCTCGACGGCGAGTGCATCACCGTTACCGGCCAGACGCTCGGAGAGAATATCGATCGGGTGACGTGGAACCCCGACCAGAAGGTGATTCACGACATCAAGGCGCCGATCACCCCGACGGGCGGCGTCGTCGGCCTCAAGGGCAGCCTCGCGCCCGAGGGGGCGATCGTGAAGGTGGCCGGCATGAAGCGGCTCCAATTCGAGGGCCCGGCGCGCGTCTTCGATTGCGAGGAAGACGCCTTCGCGGCGGTCGAGGCGCGTCAGATCGCCGAAGGCTCGGTGATCGTCATCCGCTATGAAGGCCCCAAGGGCGGCCCCGGTATGCGCGAGATGCTCGCCACCACCGCCGCGCTCTACGGCTTGGGGCTCGGCGAGAAAGTCGCGCTCATCACCGACGGCCGCTTTTCGGGCGGCACGCGCGGCTTCTGCATCGGCCATGTCGGTCCCGAGGCGGCCGACGGCGGCCCGATTGCGCTGATCGAGGACGGTGACACGATCCGCATCGATGCCGAGGCAGGAACGATCGACCTCGAGGTGGCGGACAACGTCCTCGCCGAGCGCAAGGCCCGCTGGCAGCCCCGCATCAACGATTACGCGGCCGGCGCACTGTGGCGCTATGCGGAGAATGTCGGCCCGGCCTATAAAGGCGCGGTCACCCACCCGGGAGCCCGAGCCGAACGCCATGTCTATGCGGATATCTGAGAAACAGCGGAACCTCTTTCCCTTCTTGTGCCCTATAGCGAACGTTTCCGTTCTTTTCTTGACACTGGCAGCATGCGGGCAGTCGAAAACCAGTGAACAGACCTCCGCCCCGACCGCGTCGAACCAGCAATCGTCAGACGCTATCGACACTCGCATTCCCTGCGCCCCCGAAGGCGCGGTCGACTTCACCAACACCTGCACGATCGAACGCACCGGCGACACCTTCGCCGTCCACAATCCCGATGGCGGTTTCCACCGCCTCGTCGTGACCAGTGATGGCGGCGTGGCCGCAGCCGATGGCGCCGAGCCCGCCCAGGTCACGATCCGCGGCCCCGATACGATCGAGGTCACGATCGGCGGCGATCGCTACCGCGTGCCTGCGACGCCATGACGCCACTCGCCGGCCAGCCCGTGCTCACCGCGGCAGAGACGCGCGCAGCCGAGCAGCGCGCGATCGACGCAGGCAGCTCGGTCGAGGCGCTGATGGCGCGCGCTGGACGCGAGGTGGCGAACGCGGTCGCGCGGCTTGCCTCGACCGCGCCGGTGCTCGTGCTGTGCGGCCCCGGCAACAATGGCGGCGACGGCTATGTCGCTGCACGGCACCTCGCGGAAATGGGGATCGAGGTCCGCGTCGCCGCGAGTGCCGAGCCCGCGACCGCGGCCGCCCGGAACGCAAGGGCGGGGTGGACCGGCCCGGTCGAACCGATCGCCGACGCCGCCCCCGCGTCGGTTCTCGTCGACGCATTGTTCGGCACCGGCCTCAAGCGCCCGCTCGATGAAGCGCTCGCCGCTCGCCTCTCCGCGCTGGCTAGCGAGTCTCGTCTCAAGATCGCCGTCGATCTGCCGAGCGGCGTCACCACCGACGACGGGCGCGTTCTCAACCCGCTGCCGGTGTTCGACATCACGCTCGCGCTCGCCGCGCCCAAGCCCGCGCACCTCCTCCAACCCGCCGCGCGCTATTGCGGCGCCACCCGCGTGCTCGACATCCGAATCGATCCAACCAGCAACGCGCATGTTATTGAAAAGCCCGCGCTGGCGCCCCCCGGCCCCGATTCGTACAAATACAATCGCGGTATGGTTGCGATCGTCGGGGGCGCGATGGCGGGCGCCCCGCTGTTATCGGCCGAAGCCGCGATGCGCGCGGGCGCGGGCTATGTCGAGCTTCTCGGCGGGGCCGCCGGCGGGCCGCACGCGCTCGTCCACAAGACGTTCGACGACGGCGCACTCGGCGATGACCGCATCGGCACGCTCCTGATCGGCCCGGGTCTGGGTCGTGACGAGGAGGCCGCGCACCGCCTCGACCGCGCGCTCGCGACGCCGCACCGTCTCGTCATCGACGGCGACGCGCTGCACCTGCTCAACGACCGCATGCACGTCCTGAAACACCGCGCCGCACCCGCGATCCTCACGCCCCACGCGGGCGAGTTCGCCGCGCTCTTCGGCAAAGGCGAGGGGAGCAAGCTCAACCGCGCCCGCGCCGCCGCGCGCGAGGCCGATGCGATCGTCGTCTTCAAGGGCCCCGACACGGTGATCGCCGCCCCAGACGGCCGAGCAATCCTCGCATCCGACGCCAACGACTGGCTCTCGACCGCGGGCACCGGCGACGTCCTCGCCGGCGCAATTGCGGCCGTCGTCGCGGGCGGCATGCCGCCGCTCGAGGCGGCGGCGGCGGGCGTCTGGCTCCACGCCGATGCCGCGCGCCGCCTTGGTGCTGCCTTCATTGCCGACGATCTCGCGAGAATGCTGACCGAATCGAGAGCCTCGCTATGACCGGCGACGAGATCGTCCGCGTCGCCGCGCGCGGGGAGGGGATCACCGAAACCGGCCGCGCCGCGCCGCTGGCTGCGCCCGGCGACATGCTCACGCCCACCGGCGAGGTGTTGCCCGGCCCGCACCACCTGTCGCCGCCGTGCCGCCATTATCCCCGCTGTGGCGGTTGCCAGCTCCAGCACCTCGATGACGCCGCCTACAGCCGCTACCTCGTCGAGCGGATCGAGGGCGCGCTCGCAGCGCAGGGGTTGAGCGCCCCCATCCGCCAGCCGCTGCTCTCTCCCGATCGCAGCCGCCGCCGCGCCGCGCTCCACGCCGAGCGCCGCGGCCGCCAAGTGTGGATCGGCTTCACCGAGACGCGCAGCCATGCGCTCGTCGACATGGAGGAATGCTGGGTCCTCGCGCCCGACCTGTTCGAGCTGATCCAGCCCTTACGCGGCTTGCTCGCCGCGATTCTCCCGCCTTCGCGCCGTGTCGATCTCACCCTCACGCGTACCGACCAAGGGCTCGATGTCCTCCTCGAAGGGATCGAAGCCGAGGGGCTCGCGGCCGCCGAGGGCCTCACCGCCTTCGCCCAGCGCCACGATCTCGCGCGGCTGTCGATCGATTCGGGCTATGGGCCAGAAACCCGTTGGGAGCCCGAACCGGTAACGATCACGCTCGGCGGCGTGCCCGTCCCGTTCCCGCCCGCCGCCTTCCTCCAGGCGACGCCCGAGGGCGAGGCGGCGCTTGTCGGCGCGGTGCGCGAGGCGATCGGCGCCCCCGCCGCGACCGCCGACCTGTTCGCCGGCCTCGGCACCTTCGCGCTGTCGCTGCCCGGCAAGATCTACGCCGCCGAGGCCGCACGCGACGCGATCCTCGGCCTCAAATCGGCGGCTGCCCGCGCGCAGCGCCCGGTCTTCGCCGATCATCGCGATCTCTACCGCCGCCCGCTCACACCCGAGGAGCTCGATCGCTTCGATGCCGTCATTCTCGATCCGCCGCGTGCCGGCGCCCGCGAGCAGACGGCAGCGCTGACGGCATCGAGCGTACCGGTGATCGCCTATGTCTCGTGTAATCCGAGCACCTTCGCGCGTGATACGAAGACATTGGTCGAAGGCGGCTGCACGCTCGATTGGGTCCAGCCCGTGGGGCAGTTCCGCTGGTCGACGCACGTCGAGCTCGCCGCGCGATTCTCCCGTCAGGGATAGTCCGCGGCCACGAAATAGAGTCCCTCGGCCGGCGCATTGAGCCCCAGCCGCGCCCGATCGCGTGCGACAAGCGCGGCGGCAACGTCCTCCGGCGTCCATCTGCCCTGACCGACCAGCGCCAGGCATCCGACCATCGACCGCACCTGATGGTGCAGGAACGAGCGCGCCGACGCGCGGATCACGATACCGGCGCCCGCCGGGCTCACATCGAGTCGATCGAGCGTGCGCACCGGATTATCGGCCTGGCAATGCGCAGAGCGGAAGGTCGTGAAATCATGTCGTCCCAGCAGCTTGGCGGCACCTTCTTGCATTGCTTCGCAATCGAGCGACACGGGGACGCGCCATGCGAGCCCGCGCTCGATCGTCAGCGGGGCGCGGCGCGTGAGGACGCGGTATTCGTAATGCCGCGCGACGCACGAAAAGCGTGCGTGCCAATCCTCGGGTACCATTTCGCAGTCGAGGATCGCGACCGGCGCCGGCCGCACCACCGCATTCAGCGCCTCCATCAATCGAAACGGTGTGATGTCGCGCGCAAGATCGAGGTGTGCCCGCATGCCGAGCGCGTGGACGCCGGCGTCGGTTCGCCCCGCGGCATGCACCACCACCTTCTCGCCGGTGATTTTCTGCGCAGCCTCTTCGATCGTCTGCTGCACGCTCGGCCCGTGCGCCTGACGCTGCCAGCCCATGAACGGGCCGCCGTCATATTCGATCAGGAGCGCAAAGCGCGTCACAGCAGCGTGCCCGCCGCAACGGGAAAGCCGCGCAGCAGCTCGTCCGCCGTCATGACGCCACGCCCCGCGCGTTGCACCAGGATCGGGCGGATCGCGCCCGCGCTGCAGGCGATCGTCAGGTGTTCGTCGAGCACCTCACCTGCCACTCCGCGACCGTCCGCCACCTCCACCGACAGCACCCGCACCCGCTCGCCCGCATGCTCGAACCATGCGCCCGGCGGGTTGAACGCGCGCACCTGCCGCTCGGCCGCCGCCGCGTCGCTCGAGAAATCGAGCCGCGTCTCGGCCTTGTCGATCTTGGGCGCATAGGTGGCGCCATCCGCCGCCTGCGCCACCGGGGGATGATGGTCGAGATTCTCCAGCACCTCGATCATCAGCCGCGCGCCCATTTCGGCAAGCTCGTGCGTCAGCTCCCCCGCCGTCTTGCCGTCGACCCGCGTCTGCCCTTTGAGCCGCACCGGCCCCGTATCGAGCCCGGCCTCCATCTGCATGATGCCGACGCCGGTCTCCTCGTCGCCGGCAACGATCGCGCGCTGGATCGGCGCGGCCCCCCGCCAGCGCGGCAGCAGCGAGGCATGCACGTTCAGGCAGCCGTGCCTCGGCGCGTCGAGCACGGCCTGCGGCAGGATCAAGCCATAGGCCGCGACCACTGCGACGTCGGCGCCGAGCGATCCGAATGCCGTCTGCTCGTCGGCGTCCTTTAGCGACATTGGCGATCGCACCGTGATCCCCAAGGCCGCCGCCCGCGCCGCGACCGGGGAGGGTACGAGCTGTTTCCCGCGCCCGGCGCGCCGTGCCGGCTGGGTGTACGCCGCCACGACGTCGTGCCCCGCCACGACCAGCGCATCGAGCGTCGGCACCGCGAAATCGGGCGTCCCCATGAAGATGATCCGCATGACCATCCCTGTCGTCGCTTGGCAGGGCAGGGCGCAAGCCCTTAGTTAGGGGTGACCGCACCGGCCCGCTCCCCCACCCGACCTCCCATCAGAATAGAATGTCTGGGAGGTCGGGTGGGGGAGCGGGCTGGCGCCGCATTCGAAAAAGGCTCGCCTATGGCATCCCCCGAAATCGAGGCGCTGGCCCAGGCGCTCGCGCGGCTCCCCGGGCTCGGTCCACGATCGGCGCGCCGCGCGGTGCTCCATTTGCTCAAGAAGCGCGCCACCGCGCTCGGCCCGTTGCGTGCCGCCTTGGAGGCGGTCGACGAGCGGCTCGCGACCTGCTCGATCTGCGGCAATGTCGACACCACCGATCCGTGCGGGATCTGCGCCGATCCACGTCGCGATTCGCGGAGCCTGTGCGTCGTCGAGGAGGTCGCGGACCTGTGGGCGCTCGATCGGTCGCGGCTTTTCCCGGGCACGTTCCACGTCCTCGGCGGCCGGCTCTCGGCGCTCGAAGGCATCCGCCCCGAGGACCTCGGCATCGACTCGCTCCTCCGCCGGATCGAAGCGGGCGGGATCGACGAGGTCGTGCTCGCGATGAACGCCACGCTCGAGGGCCAGACCACCGCGCACTACATCGCCGAGCGGATCGAGCGCTTTCCCGTGCGCGTCACGCAGCTTGCGCATGGCCTGCCCGTCGGCGGCGAGCTCGACTATCTCGACGAGGGCACGCTCGCTCAGGCTCTCCGCGCGCGGCGTCCGGTCGCTTGACGAGGACCGTCGCGAGACCTAGCTGACACGCATCATGGCGGTCCTGGAAATTCTCGAAATCCCCGATCCGCGGCTGCGCGCCGTGGCCAAGCCCGTCGACGCGGTCGATGACGGAGTCCGTACGCTGATCGACGATATGTTCGAGACGATGTACGACGCGCGCGGCATCGGCCTCGCCGCGACCCAGCTCGGCATCGAACGCCGCGTCCTCGTCATCGACCTTCAGGAGGAGGAAGACGAGGAGGGCAAGCCCATCCGCGGTCCGCATGCCTTCGTGAACCCCGAAATCCAATGGGTGAGCGACGAAACCTCGGTCTATAACGAAGGCTGCCTGTCGATCCCCGAGCAATATGCCGAGGTCGAGCGCCCCGCGCGCTGCCGCGTGACGTGGCTCGACCGCGACGGGAAAGGTCAGGAGCAGGAGTTCGAGGGGCTGATGGCGACGTGCATGCAGCACGAGATCGATCATCTCGACGGCATTCTCTTCATCGACCACCTTTCGCGGCTCAAGCGCGACATGGTGCTCAAGAAGCTTGCAAAACTTCGCAAAAAAGCGGCGTAAGCCAGGGTTCTCCTATTCCGCCCCGCAATAGGTCAGCCCGACGCCGTCCCACATCGTCGACTGCACCAGCATAGCCTGTGCCGATTCGGCAAAGCGCAACGCGATCGTGTCCTTGCTTCGGCTTCCCTCCGCCAGGCACGACGCCGCAATGTCGTACCCGCCGGGCACTTTCTCGACACTGTCGAACGTGCAGGAAACCTCGCCTGCGGTATCGAGCCGCTTGGGCTGGAACCGCCACGCACCGGTGTCGCAGAGTTGCTGAGTCGCCGCCCAGCGCCCCGCATAGCGATATTCGGCGTCGACCGGCGGCAGCGTCCCCGCCGCCGTCGCACCCGCCTCGGAGGCGGACGCCGCGCCATTCGACGTCAGGACGTCGGGCAGCATCGTCGTTTCGGACGGCACCTCGATGATGTTGGTCGACGCGGCGGCGCTGTTCGCCTCGTCCGCCACCTCGTTTTCCGGCGCGCCCGAACACCCGGCCATCAGCGGCACCAGCCCGATGGCCGCCCACCGCATCAGAACGTCTCCAGCGCGGCCTGGCAGTCGCGCGCGCACTCGCGACACATCTCGGCGCAGCGGCGGCAATGGTCGTTGTCGTGCCGCCCGCATTCGGCGGCGCAGCGCTCGCACGCATCGATGCACAGCCGCAGCGTCTGCTCGATCAGCCGCTCGTCGGAAGAAGTGCGCCGTGCCGCAACCTTGAAGGTCGCGGTGCAGATGTCGGCGCAATCCATGCACAGCCGGATACATCGCCGCATGTCCATCTCCTCGGCGCTGCACGCATCGGCGCAACTCGTGCAGATCGCCGAACAGAACATTGCGTGCCGCACCGCCTCCGCGAGCGGCTCGTTGAGGTTGCCCGCGACATCGGGGTGCGCGGCGATCATCTTGGCGATGGACATGGGACTCTCCTGCTGGACTCTGGCCAACGGGCGCGTTGCCGACAGGTTCCGCTTGAGCGCGGGCGCCGGGGGCGCTAGGTTCGCGCTTCGTTCCACAAATCGGGGGAATCCGGATGGAGCCGCTCGCGATCCTGTTCGTCGTCGTCGCCGTGCTGGCGGGGCTCGCGCTCGGCTGGTTTCTGGGCAGTCGCGGCGCCGCGACCGCCCGCGCCGAGCGCGATGCGCGAACCGAAGACTTCCGAAAGGCGATCACCGATCTCGCCGGCGCCGAAGAGCGCGCCAAAGCTGCCGAGAGCTTGCGCATCGAGCTGGGCGCAATCCGTGACGATCGCGATACCGCGCGCACCGAATTGGCGACGCTCAAGGCCGACGCGCGCGCGTTCGAGGCGCGACTCGCCGAACTCAAGGAAGCCAAGGACGTCATGGCGTCACAATTCGCCGAGGTCGCCAACAAGCTGCTCGGCGAGGCGCAGAAGAACTTCCTCGATCGTGCGCACGAGCGGTTCAACCAGGCCGGCGAATCGAACGAAGCGAAACTGAAGGCGCTGCTCCAGCCCGTCGAACACACGCTCAAGCGCTACGAGGAGAACGTCGCCAAGGTCGAGACCGAGCGCAAGGAGGCCTATGGCAACCTCACCGGCTTGATCGACGCGATGCGGATCGGCCAGGAATCGGTTCGCGGCGAGGCTGCCAAGCTCGTCAACGCGCTGCGCTCCGCCCCCAAGGCGCGCGGCCGCTGGGGCGAGCAGCAGCTCCGCAACGTGCTCGAGACGTGCGGGCTTGCCGAGCACACCGATTTCGAGATGGAGGTGTCGATCGAGAGCGAGGGCGGCCGCCTGCGACCCGACGCCATCGTCCGCATACCCGGCGGCAAGAGCCTCGTCATCGATGCCAAGGTGTCGCTCAACGCCTATCAGGATGCGCACGGCGCGGTCGACGAGGGCGAGCGCGCGGGACACATGGCCGCGCACGTCGCCTCGATGAAGGCCCACATCGCCGCGTTGGGTGCCAAGGCATACCAGACGCAGTTCGAGGACGCGCCCGATTACGTCATCATGTTCGTCCCCGGCGAGCATTTCCTCTCCGCCGCGCTCGAGCACGCGCCCGATCTGTGGGATCACGCCTTCGATCGCCGCGTGCTGATCGCCACGCCGACCAACCTGATCGCGATCGCCCGGACGGTGGCGGCGGTCTGGCGTCAGGAAAAGCTCGCCGGCGAAGCGCGCGAGATCGCCGCGCTCGGCAAGGAGCTCCACGCCCGACTCGCGACGATGGGCGGGCACGTGACCAAGCTCGGCAAGAATCTGGAAACCGCGATGGGGGCCTACAACGCTTTCGTCGGCAGTCTCGAATCGCAGGTAATGACGAGCGCCAGACGCTTCGAATCGCTCAATATCGATACAGGTGGAAAGGCTATCGAGGGGCTACCGGTGGTGGAGCAATCGATGCGGCCGCTGACGAAGCTGTCGGTCGTTGCTGGGGAGGAGGGCGAGGCCGAAGCAGCGGAGTAGGGCAACTCCGCGCCTTCTCTCTCTCTCTCTCTCTCTCTCTCTCTCCTTTTGGACCGCTCTATCTAATTTCCTTCCGGCCTTCGCAGGGTAAGAAGATAGGCGCGATCGGCTTTGTTCGTTTGCGGTCTGGCCTAAAGCCCCACCACCTGCCGTAGCGTCACCGTTCCCGCATTGCTGCTCACCACCAGCCGGTGCCCCTGTTCCTGCAGGGTCGCCGGCTCCGCGATGATCGCGAAGAACGCGTTTTCCACCTCCATCCCGCCGCCTATGCACGCCATCTTGGTCGAGATTACCTGGCTGGTGGCGAGCACGCCGTCCGTTACCCGGTAGCGGCCGCCGAAGCTGTTGCACCCCGCGCGCCCCTGGATTCGGTCCGAGGTGAACTCGATGTTCGTTGGCCGATCGAGCTGCACCGAACGTCCGTTGATCGCCTCGATCTCCCAATGCGTCCCGGCCAGCATCGATCCCGTCTCGCCGGCGGGCGTCAGCCCCCCGCAGCCATGCACCGTCTTGGCGTCGGTGATCACCATCACCGTATCAGGATAGCGTCGGTCACTCATCCCGTCGCTGCATGCAGAATGCGTGACGTCCACCGTCAGCCGCGGCGTTTCGTATCGATGTCCGTTGAAGGTCGTGCGCGGATCGGGGGTGGGAACGGCGATGTGCGTCTCGCCATAATCGCCGACATACGCCATTTCCCCGCCGCCGATCGTCAGCGCCCAGCCGGGCTCGGTGCCCACGGCACGATACGGCTCGACCGCGGGCGGCGCGGGCGCGCCCTCGGGCGGCGGCGCTCCGTCCATCGCGCACCCGGCAAGGCCGGCGGCGGCAAGCAGCAGGATCGATCGGCGCATCGGCATTCTCCTTCGTTGCCGTGGTGCAACGTCCGATCTGAACCCAGAGTTGCCGCGCTGCTGCTATCCGCGCTGCTGCGCGAGCACCTCATAGGCCATCACCGCGGTCGCGACCGCGGCGTTGAGGCTGTCGGCCTTGCCCAGCATCGGCAACTTGACGAGCAGATCACACTCGGCCTCGTAGGCGGGCGGTAATCCCTGCGCCTCGTTCCCGGTCAGCAGGAAACACGGTGCCTCGTATCGGGCCGAGCGATAGTCGCAGTCGGTATCGAGGCTTAGCCCCACGAGCTGTCCCGGCCCCGAGCGCAACCAAGGCACGAACTCCTCCCACCGCACCCTGGCGACGGGCACGGTGAACAGCGCCCCCATGCTCGCCCGCACGGCTTCGACCGAGAACGGGTCGACGCACTCGTCGATCAGGATCAGCCCGCCCGCGCCGACGGCGTCGCCGGTACGCAGAATGGTCCCCAGATTGCCGGGATCGCGCAGCTTCTCCGCGACGAGCCAGATACCGGCACGGCTCCGGTCGATCGCGCCCAGCTCGAGCGCGAATTCGGCGAACATCCCAACCACGGCTTGCGGATTGTCCTTGCCCGACAGCTTGGAGAGGATGTCGGGTGTCGTCTCGATCGCCTCGCCGCCCACCGCCTCGACCGCTTCGACCAATGCTCGCACCAGCGGATGCCCCGCGCTCGCCCGCGCGAAGAACAGCAGCTCGGGCACGCGCCCCGTCTCGCGCGCTTCGGTCAGGATGCGCAGCCCCTCGGCGAGGAAGCGACCTTCCTCGCGCCGATGCTTCTTGTCGCGAAGGCCGCGCACGCGCTTGATGAGCGGATTGGAATAGGCGGTGATCTCGCGGGGCATGTGGAGCCTTATTCCTCCCCGAACTTGTCCTCCACCAGCGCGGTGAGCGCGGCGACCGTCTCGTCGGCGCCGGCGCCCTCGGCGCTGATCGTGATCGTATCGCCCATCGCGGCTCCCAGCATCATCAGCCCCATGATCGAGGTGCCGGTAACGGCGGTGCCGTCCTTGGCGACCGATACCTCGCACGGCAGCGAGGCGGCCATCGTCACGAACTTGGCGCTCGCCCGCGCATGGAGCCCGCGCTTGTTGGTGATCTCGACCTCGCGTTCGGCCTTCATCAGGCGGCCGCCTCGCCCAGCACTTCGGAGGCGACCGAGATGTATTTGCGCCCGGCCTCGCGCGCCGC
>CAMLGC010000028.1 GCA_946479505.1 uncultured Sphingomonadaceae bacterium | reverse complement strand
TCCTGCTCACCTCGGGCACCACCGTCACCTGGGCGCACCACGCGCTGATCCACGGCCAGCGCGGCGGCGAGAAGACCGGGCTTTGGGGTCTGCTCGGCGTTGGAAATCGCGACGGCGTGCTCAAGGGACTGTGGCTGACGATCATCCTCGGTCTGCTCTTCACCTCGATCCAGGCCTATGAATATGCGCATGCGCCGTTCGCCTTTGCCGGGCTGAACTATGGCGCGTCGTTCTTCATGGCGACGGGCTTCCACGGCTTCCACGTCATCATCGGCACGATCTTCCTGATCGTGTGCCTGATCCGCGCCTACAAGGGCGAGTTCACCCCGCGCCAGCATTTCGGCTTCGAGGCCGCTGCCTGGTATTGGCATTTCGTCGACGTGGTGTGGCTGTTCCTGTTCGTCTCGATCTACGTCTGGGGCGGCTGGGGCGCGGCCTATCACGGCGGATGAGCGACGCGGGCGATCCGGCCGGCCCATCCGCGCCGTCGCCCGCCGCATCGGCGATCAAGGGGCTATGCCCGCGCTGCGGGGCCGCGACCTTGTTCGTCGGCCCCGTCGCCTTTGCCGAGCGCTGCCGCGCGTGCGGGCTCGATTATTCGAGCTTCAACGTCGGTGACGGGCCCGCGGCGTTCCTGACGCTGATCGTCGGCGCGCTGGTGATGGCGGTCGCGGTGACGCTTCAGCTTACCTTCGCGCCGCCGCTCTGGCTCCAGATGGCGATCTGGATTCCGGTGACGGCACTGCTGGTGGTCGGCAGTCTGCGGCTCGCCAAGGGCGCGCTGATCGTGCTCGAATACCGCAACGCCGCACGCGAAGGGCGGATCGCCGACCGGTGAGGCGGCTTCCGGTTCTTCCCACGATCCTGGTCGGGCTCGCCGCCGCGGCGATGGTCGCGCTCGGCATCTGGCAGCTCCATCGCAAGGATTGGAAGGAGGATCTGCTCGCGCGCTACGCCGCCAACGAGACCCTGCCGCCGGTCGCCCTTCCCGAACATCCGGTCGGCGACGCGCTGCTCTTCCGCAAGGCGCAGGCAGTCTGCCAGCACGTGACCGGCTGGACCACCGAAGTCGGCCGCAGCGCGAGCGGGAAGGTGGGCTGGCGCCAGATCGCCCGCTGCACGCGCGCCGGCTCGGGCGAGCCCTTCGCGGTCCAGCTCGGCGTCGCGGCCGATCCCGCCGCGCGGCCGACCTGGAGCGGCGGCGCCGTCTCGGGCTTCATCAGCCACGCCCCCGATCACCGCGCGCTGATCGAGACGATGCTGGGGCATGGCGGCCCCCAGCGACTGATGCTCGTCGCCGCAACGCCACCGGTGGGGCTGATGCCCAATTCGGGGCCCGACCTTTCGGCGGTGCCCAACAACCACCTCGCCTATGCGGTCCAATGGTTCATCTTCGCGGGACTTGCGGTCATGATCTATCTGCTCGCGCTGCGCCGCCGTCGCCACCCGCTTGTCACCCCGCCGACGCGCGGCTAGGCGGGCGCCGATGCGCTATGTGAGCACCAGGGGGAACGCGCCCATCCTCGATTTCGAGGGGGTGACGCTGACCGGCCTCGCCGCCGATGGCGGGCTCTACGTGCCGGAAGGCTGGCCAACGTTCTCGCCCGAGGCGATCCGCGGCCTGCGCGGGCTTTCCTATGCCGACACCGCGGTCGAGGTGATGGCGCCCTTCGTCGGCGACGCGCTCACCCGCGACGAATTGAAAACGCTGTGCGGCGAGGCGTACGGCCGCTTCGCGCACGACGCGGTGACGCCGCTCGTCCAGCTCGACAGCCGCCACTGGCTGCTCGAGCTGTTCCACGGCCCCACGCTCGCGTTCAAGGACGTGGCGCTTCAGCTTCTCGGCCTGCTGTTCGAGCGCTTCCTGACCGGCAAGGACACGCATCTCACCATCGTCGGCGCGACCAGCGGCGATACCGGCTCGGCGGCGATCGACGCGCTTGCGGGCCGCGCGCATGTCGACGTGTTCATGCTCCACCCGGCGGGCCGCGTCTCGGAGGTGCAGCGCCGCCAGATGACGACGGTGCGCGCGCCCAACATCCACAACATCGCGCTCGATGGCGCCAGCTTCGACGACGCGCAGGCGCTGGTGAAGGCCGCGTTCAACGACCGCGACTTCGCGCGCCGCTTCCGCCTTTCGGCGGTCAATTCGATCAACTGGGCGCGGCTGATGGCGCAGGTGGTCTATTATTTCTATGCCGCCGTCCGCCTCGGCGCGCCCGAGCGGCCGGTCGCCTTCTCGGTCCCGACGGGCAATTTCGGGGACGTGTTCGCAGGCTATGTCGCGGCGAAGATGGGGCTGCCCGTCGCGAAGCTGATCGTCGCGACCAACGTCAATGATATCCTCCACCGGGCGCTTTCGGCGGGCGACTATTCGGCCGGGAAGGTCACGCCGACGCCGAGCCCGTCGATGGACATCCAGGTGAGCTCCAATTTCGAACGCCTGCTGTTCGACGCCGGCGGCCGCGACGGCACGGCGCTGGCTGAGCAGATGCGGGGGTTCGAGGCAGTCAGGACGATGCAGCTCACCAATGCGCAAGCCGAGGGCGCCGCCGCGCTGTTCGCGAGCGACCGCGTCACCGTCGAGGAGATGGCGCTCGCGATGCGCTGGGCGTGCGAGCGTGCGGGTCAGGTGATCGATCCGCATACCGCGATCGGCCTCGCGGCGGCGCGCCGGGCGGGAATCGAGGATGCGCCGGTGGTGACGCTCGCCACCGCGCACCCGGCCAAGTTCCCCGACGCGGTCGAACGCGCGACCGGCGTTCGACCCGCATTGCCGGGCCGGATGGGCGACCTGTTCGACCGCGAGGAGCGCTACGCGACGCTGCCTGCAACCTTCGAGGCGGTGACGGGCTATATCGCCGAGCGCGCGACGCCTGCCGGACGGTAGCGCCATGCACCTCCACACCCTCATCGGCGAACCCTGGTCCGATTACGGGCTGATCGACTCCGGCAACGGCCGCAAGCTCGAACGCTACGGCCGCTTCCGCTTCGTCCGCCCCGAGCCGCAGGCCTTGTGGGCGCCCGCGTCCGGCGATTGGCGCGCGCAGGCCGAGTTCGTCCCCGGTTCCGACGAGGAAGGCGGCGGGCGCTGGGTCTATGCCGAGCCCGTTCCGCACGAGGGCTGGCCGCTTCGTTGGGACGACGTCACCTTCACCGCCCAGACCACGCCCTTCCGTCATCTCGGCTTCTTCCCCGACATGGCGCCGGTGTGGAGCTGGATGCGCGAGCGCGTCGCGGGGGTGGAGGCGCCTGAGTGCCTCAACCTGTTCGGCTATACCGGCGTCGGCACGCTCGCGATGGCGGCGAAGGGCGCGCGGATGGTGCATGTCGATGCGTCGAAGAAATCGGTGGAGGGCGCGCGCGAGAACGCGGCGCTCTCGGGCCTTGCCGACGCGCCGATCCGCTGGCTGGTCGACGATGCCGCCAAGTTCGTCGCGCGCGAGGGGCGGCGCGGACGGCGCTATGACGGCATCCTGCTCGATCCGCCCAAATACGGCCGCGGTCCCACCGGCGAGATATGGAAGCTCGAAGAAGGCCTGCCCGGCCTGATCGCCGATTGCCGCACGCTCCTCGACGCCGACTCGCGCTTCCTGTTCCTGACGGTCTATGCCGTCCGCATGTCGGCGCTCGCGATCGGCGAGCTGCTCCGCCAGGCGCTCGGCGATCTCGGCGGCACGATCGAGGCAGGCGAGCTCGGCGTCCGCGAGGAAGCGCGCGGCCTGGTGCTTCCCACCGCCATCTGGGCGCGCTGGAGCCGTTAGAGCCTGCCCTGGCCAGGTGGAAGCGCACAACCCCCTGTCCTACACGTTCGTTTTATGTTCTATCCTGCACGATGGAACACGACCGCCCCCACACCGCGCCGCTCTTCGCATCACCGCCCACAGCCCCGCCGCCGCGCGCGCATTGGACGCCCGCCAGGCAGCGCATCTTCCTCGCCGCCTTGCTCGATACCGGCAGCGTCGCGGCCGCGGCGCGGGCGGCGGGCATGTCGCGGTCGAGCGCGCATCGCCTGCGCCAGCGCCTCGCCGGCACGCCGTTCGACCGCGGCTGGGATCAGGCGCTGGCGCTCCATGCCCGCCAGCTCGCCGATCCCTTCGCACGGCCTGCGCCGCCGGTCCGCGGCTGATGCACGACACGGCGCATCACCGACGCGTCCGCCGCGCGAACGGGGTGCGTCCGCGCCGCGAGGCAGTCGCGCGTCAGGTGCGCCGGTGTCGCGTCGTTGCCGCGCTCCTGCCGCCATTCGAGCGCGTCGCGTCGCCGAACCGTCGCATCCCGGGCAAAGCCCTTCGGCACGGTCAACATCGTCAACTTCGCCCCGCGCGGATCGCCGCCCCCGCCACGAACGGCGCGCCCGCCAGCAGCAACAGGCTCACCGCCGCGAGCAGCTTGACCGCGCCGGGCCCGCCTTCGATCGATCCCGCGCCGAAGATGAGCAGCGGCACCGCGAGCGGCAGCATGACCAGCCCCGCGATCGCGCTCGCGCCGCGCAGGCCCGCGACCAGCGCCCCGGTCGCGACCGCGAGCGCGGCGAGGCCCGGCGTGCCGATCAGCAGGCCGAGCTCGACCGCACCGAGCGTGGCCATGTCGAGCCCGAGCAGCCCCGCCGCGATGACCGCGGCGAGCATGATCGGCGGCCCGAAGCTCAGCCAGTGCGCAGCGATCTTGCAGGCGGAGAGCGCCGCCATGCTCATGCCGCGGATCGCGAGCTGGTCGAGCACGCCCGAATCGGCGTCGGGCGCCACCAGCCGCTCGACCGGGAGCAACGCCGCGAGCAACGCCGCCGCCCAGATCACGCCGCCGCCGACGCGCGCGAGCAGCACCCGGTCGGGGCCGATCGCAAACGGAAAGAGGATCGTGGCGAGCAGGAAGAAGGCGATCGGCAGGCTCGCCCCGCCGCGCGCCCAGGCGCGGCGCACGTCGCGGGCGATCAGCGCGGCGACAACGCTCATGCAGCCTCCAGCCGGATCTCGGCCGCGCCCGGCGCCGCGATCGGCAGGTGCGTCGCGACGAGCGCCACCCCTCCGCCCGCGCGGTGGCCGGCGACCAGCGTTTCGAGCGCCTGCGTCGCGACCGTGTCGAGGCCGTTGGCGGGCTCGTCGAGCAGCCAGATCGCCGCGCCGCTCGCCGCGATGGAGGCGAGCGCCGCCCGCCGCCGCTGTCCCGTCGAGAGCAGCCGCACCGGCACGTCGGCGAGCGCGGTGAGATGGAGCGCATCGAGCGCGGCATCGACCGCATCGCGCCGCCCGTCGATCGCCGCCCAGAAACCGAGCGCGCGCGCGAGCGGCAGGTCGCGGTCGAGGACCGATCCTTCCGCGAGCAGCGCGCGCGGCCCCTCGGCCGTCACCTGTCCTGTCGCCGGCGCGAGCAGCCCGGCGGCCACGCGCACCAGGCTCGACTTGCCGACGCCGTTGGGCCCGGTGACGAGCGCCGCGTCGCCGGGGCCGAGATCGAACGACCGGTCCTCGAACAGCAGCCGCCCGCCGCGGATGCAGGCGACGCCGGCAAAGGCGAGGCGGGTCACGCCTCGTCCTCGAGCCGGTGCATGTCCGCGTCCGACAGCCCGAAATGGTGGCCGACCTCGTGAACCAGCACATGCCGCACCAGATCGTCGAGCCGCACCCCCGTCTCGATCCATTCCTCCAGGATCGCGCGGCGGTAGAGGAAGATGCGATCGGGCATTGCGCCGGTGTCCATCGACGATTTCTCGCCCACCGGGCGCCCGTGATAGAGACCGGACAGGTCGAGCGGATGCGCGATCCCGAGCGCGCGAAGCGTCTCGTCGTCGGCGACTTCCTCGACCGCGAGCACGACATCCCCCAGATGTGCGCGGAACGTCTCCGGAAGGCCATCGAGCGCCGCGCGCGCCATGGTCTCGATCTCGTCCGCGCTCGGCGCTTGCCCCGTCATGGCGACATGGATAGCGCTGGCAGCGAACCGGCGGCAAGGAGAGACACGATGGTCGAGCAACTGAGCGAGGCCGAGCGCGCCGAGGCGCTCGATGGCCTGTCCGATTGGGATTATGACGAGAGCCGCGACGCGATCACGCGATCGTTCGCCTTCGCCGACTTTTCGGAGGCCTTCGCGTTCATGGCGCGCGTAGCGTTGCTTGCGGAGAAAGCGGACCATCACCCCGAATGGTCGAACGTCTATAACCGCGTCGAGATATTGCTGACGACGCACGATGCGGGCGGCCTCTCCGAGCGCGACATCGAGATGGCCGAGGCGATCGACGAGCTGGTCGATTGAGCGCCGCCATGACCGAATGGACGTTGGTGATCCACGGCGGCGCGGGCATATTCGAGCGCGGGAAAATTGCGTCCGAAGTGGAGGCCGCCGCGCGTGCGGGGCTTGCGCGGGCGCTCGAAGCCGGGAGCGCGGTGCTGCGCGATGGCGGCGGCGCGCTCGACGCCGTCGAGGCGGCGGTGGTGGCGCTGGAGGACGATCCGGCGTTCAACGCCGGCCGCGGGTCGGTGTTCACCTATGAGGGCCGCAACGAGATGGACGCCGCGATCATGGACGGGCGAAACCGTTCGGCCGGTGCGGTGGCGGGCGTCACCGCGACGCGCAATCCGGTGCGGCTCGCGCGCGCGGTGATGGAGCAGAGCCCGCATGTGATGCTCGCGGGCAAGGGCGCCGACGGCTTTTCGCGCGATCACGGGCTCGAACAGGAGGGCCCGGACTGGTTCGGCCTGCCCGAGCGCCGCGCGCAACTGGAGGCGATGAAAGCCAGCGGAGGCAGCGCCTTCGACGTCGACATGAAATACGGCACGGTCGGCGCGGTCGCGCGCGACGCGCACGGCCATGTCGCAGCGGCGACCTCGACCGGCGGCGTCACCGGCAAACGCTGGGGCCGCGTCGGCGATTCGCCGATCCTCGGCGCGGGCACCTGGGCCGACGACCGGGCGTGCGCGGTTTCCTGCACCGGATCGGGCGAGACCTTCCTGCGCGTCGGCGTCGCCCACGAGATCGCGGCGCACATCCGCTTCTCCGGCGAAGGTCCGCAGGCGGCGGCCGACATGGTGATGGACGAGGTCACGGCGCTGGGCGGCACCGGCGGCGTGATCGTCGTGGGCGCCGACGGCACACCCGCCTGGTCGCTGACCACGCCGGGCATGTTCCGCGCGCGCGCCGGATCGACGATCGAGCCCAAGATCGCGATTTTCGGCGACGAGGGTTGAGCCGAGCCGCTATGGCGCGCGCCATGATTCGCCGCCTCTCGCTCCTCCTCGCCGCGCTTGCCGTCGCCGTCTTCGCCGCCGCGCCGGCTGCGGCGTACTGGGAATACGGGCACGAGACGGTCGCGAAGATCGCGATGCTCAACGTGCAACCGCAAACCCGCGCTAAGGTGCGTGCGCTGCTTGCGCATGCGGCCGAGCTCGATACGCCGCAATGCCCCGCACGCACGCCCGAACAGGCGGCGGTGTGGCCCGATTGCGTCAAGAAGCTCGGCGACCCGTTCAAGCAGACGTTCGCCTGGCACTATCAGGACGTGAATATCTGCGCGCCCTTCGCGCTGCCGCCCGAATGCGCCGAAGGCAATTGCGTGTCGGCGCAGATCACGCGCGACGTGGCGACGCTCCAGGATAAAAACGCGCCGCGGATCGAGCGGTTGAAAGCGCTGGTCTTCCTGATCCACTTCATGGGCGACCTCCACCAGCCGCTCCATGCCGGCGAGAAGGGCGATGCGGGCGGCAACAAGCTCCACGCCGCCTACGGCATCTACGCGCCGCCGCGGCTCAACCTGCACAGCGTGTGGGACGGCCTCCTCGCCGAGCGCGCGATCTCGACCCCGCCGCCGCTGGTGCGCCGCTATTCGGCGGCCGAGAAGACACGCGTGCAGGCGGGCGACGTGATGGACTGGAGCCGCGAGAGCTGGAAGGTCGCGCACGATGTCGTTTACGGCAGCGTCATGGCCGATCCGTGCGCGCCGACGCCCGCCAAGGTAACGCTCGACAACGCGACGATCGAGCGGCTCATTCCCGTAGCGCGGCTCCAGGTCGAGCGCGGGGGCTTGCGGCTCGCCAAATTGCTCGACGCGGCGTTGGGCTGACCTCGGATCAAGCGCGCGGCTGATCCGTTCCTCTCCTGCCAACGGGAGAGGAACGATGGCCCAGGATTTCGAACACCAGCGCCGCCGCATGGTCGCGAGCCAGATCGCCGCGCGTGGCATCCGCGACGAGGCGCTGCTGGAGGCGATGCGCACCGTGCCGCGGGAGCGCTTCGTCGACCCGCAGCTCGCCGAATTCGCTTACGAAGATTCGCCGCTGCCGATCGGCGAGGAACAGACGATCTCGCAGCCCTATGTCGTCGCCGCGATGATCGAGGCGGCCGAGGTCGGGGCCGCCGACCGCGTGCTCGAGGTCGGCGCGGGATCGGGCTATGCCGCCGCGATCCTCGGGCGGGTCGCCGACCGGGTGATCGCGATCGAGCGGCATTCGGCACTGGGAGAAGCGGCGGCGGAGCGCATCCGCGCGCTCGGCTACGATAATGTCGAGGTTCGCATCGGCGATGGCACCGCCGGGGCTGAGGGCGATGCGCCATTCGATGCGATCATCGTCTCGGCGGGCGGGCCGTCGGTGCCCGAATCGCTCAAACGCCAGCTCGCAATCGGTGGCCGTCTGGTGATCCCCGTCGGCGAACCGGGCAGCCAGAAGTTCACCAAGGTGACGCGCTGCGCCGACGGTCGCTTCGAGGAGGAAAATCTCGGCGCGGTCGCCTTCGTCCCGCTGATCGGCGCCGAGGGCTGGGCCGAGGACGGCCGCCGCGCGGCGACCAACCACGCACCTGGCGCCGCGCGCAACAAGGCTCTCCCCGAGCTGATCGCCGATGCCGCCGAGCCGCTACCGGACTTCGACGATCCAGCGTTCGGAGCGCTGTTCGACCGCTTCGCCGATGCACGCGTCGTGCTGCTCGGAGAGGCGAGCCACGGGACGGCGGAGTTCTACCGCGCGCGCGCCGCGATCACGCGACGGTTGATCGAGGAGCACGGTTTTACGATCGTCGCGGTCGAAGCCGACTGGCCCGACGCGGCCGCGGTCGATCGCTACGTCCGCCACCGTCCGCATCGCGCCGCGCCCGAGCCGCCCTTTCAGCGCTTCCCGACCTGGATGTGGCGCAACACCGAGATCGATGCGCTGATCGAGTGGCTGCGGCAGCACAATGACGGCATCGAGGACATGGACGGCCGCGCGGGATTCTACGGGCTCGACATCTACAACATGTCTGGCTCGATCGCGGCGGTGCTGGAATATCTCGACCGCGTCGATCCCGAGGCGGCGACGATCGCGCGCGAGCGCTACGGCTGCCTCACGCCGTGGCAGAGGGACCCCGCGACCTACGGCCGCGCCGCGCTCACCACCGGTTTTGCCGAATGCGAGGCGGCGGTAATCGAGCAATGCCGCGACCTGCTCAAAAAGCGTCTCGATTATGCGGCGGAGGACGGCGACAGTTTCCTCGACGCGGCGCAGAATGCGCGGCTGATCGCCTCGGCCGAGCGCTATTACCGGATCATGTATTATGGCGGCGCAGAGAGCTGGAACCTGCGCGATAGCCACATGTTCGAGACGCTCGAACATCTGCTCGAGGCGAAGGGGCCAAACGCCAAGGCGATCGTCTGGGCGCACAACAGCCATATCGGCGACGCGCGCTATACCGACATGGGCGCGATGCGCGACGAGCTCAACATCGGCCAGCTCTGCCGCGAGCGGTTCGGCGGCGATGCCGCGCTGATCGGGTTCGGAACGCATACCGGCACCGTCGCGGCGGCGACCGACTGGGACGGAGAGATGGAGGTCAAGCGCGTCAATCCCTCGCGCGCCGACAGCTACGAGCGGCTGTGCCACGATGCGGGGGAGCCGCGCTTCCTGATCGACCTTCGCGACGGCGCCAACGAGGCGATGCGCCGCGGGCTGATGAAGCCGCGGCTCGAACGCTTCATCGGCGTGATCTACCGGCCCGAGACCGAGCGCTGGAGCCACTATTCCGAAGCCTGCCTGCCGATGCAGCTCGACGCCTGGGTGTGGTTCGACGAGACGGAAGCGGTGACGCCGCTCGGGCCCGAACACGCGCGGGCCGGGGTGCCGGAGACCTATCCGTTCGGGCTGTGAGCGGCGGTGCTCCCGCGAAGGCGGGAGCCCAGAGTCACAGGCGGCACGCCCGCCAATCTGAGTTCCCGCCTGCGCGGGAACACTTGCTACTCCGCCGCCACCGCCGGCGCAGCCTCCGCTGCGTCGATCTCCGCCGCTTTGGCCTCGACCAGCCGGACGATGTGGTCGACCATATCCGCAT
This sequence comes from uncultured Sphingomonadaceae bacterium, assembly GCA_946479505.1. Next base: position 22,432 of record CAMLGC010000028.1, on the reverse strand, counting down.
CGGCGACATGGTGGTCGGTGACGCCCGACAGGTACACCATGTGCTTGCCCGCGCCGCCGCCGGTGATGCCGATATCGGTCTCGCGCGCCTCGCCGGGACCGTTGACCACGCAGCCGAGCACCGACAGGCTCATTGGCGTGCGGATGTGCTGGAGGCGTTCCTCGAGCGTCTGCACGGTGCGGATCACGTCGAAGCCCTGGCGCGCGCACGAGGGGCACGACACGACGCGGACGCCGCGGTTGCGAATGCCGAGCGCCTTCAGAATCTCGAAGCCGACGCGGACCTCGTCCTCGGGCTCGGCCGACAAGGACACGCGGATCGTGTCGCCGATCCCGTACCAGAGCAGGCTGCCGATCCCGATCGCCGACTTGACCGTGCCGCCGACGAACCCGCCCGCCTCGGTGATGCCGAGGTGCAGCGGGCAATCCACGGCCTCCGCGAGCTGCTGATAGGCGGCGACCGCGAGAAACAGGTCCGACGCCTTCACCGCGACCTTGTAGTCGTGGAAATCGTGGTCTTGCAGGATCTTGATATGATCGAGCGCGCTTTCGACGAGTCCGTCGGGGCACGGCTCGCCATATTTTTCGAGCAGGTCCTTTTCGAGGCTGCCCGCATTGACGCCGATGCGGATCGCGCAGCCGTTTGCCTTAGCCGCGCTCACAACCTCGCGCACCCGCGCTTCGGAGCCGATGTTGCCCGGGTTGATCCGCAGGCATGCGGCGCCGGCATCGGCCGCCTCCAGCGCCCGCGCGTAGTGGAAGTGGATGTCGGCGACGATCGGCACGCGCGCCGCGCGCACGATCTGCTTCAAGGCTGCGGTGCTGTCGGTATCGGGGCAGGACACGCGGATGATGTCGGCGCCCGCCTCCTCGCAGCGGCGGATCTGGTCGATCGTCGCCCTGGCGTCGGAGGTCGGCGTGTTGGTCATCGTCTGGACGGTGACCGGCGCGTCGCCGCCGACGGGCACGGTGCCGACCATGATCTGGCGGCTCTTGCGGCGCACGATATCGCGCCAGGGACGAACGGACATTGGGATTTCCTGCACTTGCGCGCCCGCCATATAGCGATTGCGGGTGACTGGCGAAAGGCGGCGTTGTCTCGGGAGAGTTATCAAAGAACGGCATTCCTCCCCTGCAAGGGGAGGTGGCAGCCCGCAGGGCTGACGGAGGGGTGTCGCCATCAGCGAGGATACCCCTCCACCACTCGCTTCGCGAGCGGTCCCCCTCCCCCTACGGGGGAGGATTTGTTTCTACGCGTTGGTCGGCGGCACACCGTTCGCGGCGATCACGTCGCGGTAGAAATGCGCGCTGTTCTTGGGCGTGCGCGCCTGCGTCTCGAAATCGACATGGACGATGCCGAAGCGCTGGGCATAGCCGAGCGCCCATTCGAGATTGTCGAGCAGCGACCAGAGCATATAGCCGCGCACGTCCACGCCGCGCTCGATCGCCGCGCCGACCGCCGCGATGTGCGACCGGAGGTAATCGACACGCAGCGGATCGTCGATCGTGCCGCCCGTCGCCTTGGGCGGATCGTAGAAGGCGCCGCCATTCTCGGTGATATAGAGCGGGATGTCGCCATAGTGGGCCTTCACCCAGAGCAGCATGTCGGTGAACGCCTGCGGATCGACCTCCCAGCCGGTCGTCATCTGCGTCCTGCCGGGCTGCGGGACAGGAGCGGCGCGGGTGAGGAAGACATCGTCGTCGGCGCGGGTGACGGCGCGGGTGTAATAATTGACGCCGAGGAAATCGATCGGCTGGCGGGCGAGCGCGAGGTCTTCCGCAGACCATTCCGGCCAGGCCTCGCCGAACATCTCGGGAAGCTCCGGCGGAATGCGGCCGTGGATCGCAGGGTCGAGATATTGGCGGTTCATATAGGCCTCGGCGCGGCGCTGGGCGGCGCGATCCTCCTCGTTGTCCGACGCGGCGATCTTGGGTTCGATGTTGACGACCAGCCCGATTTCGTGAGCGCCGATGGAGCGGTAGGCCTGCACCGCTTTCCCATGCGCGCGCATCAGGTTCTTGCTCGCGATCGGCGCTTCGAACGCGTTTCGGTGACCCGGCGCGAGCACGCCGTTGAGATAGCCGCCGTCGGTGACGACCCACGGCTCGTTGAGCGTCACCCATCTCTTCACGCGCCCGTCGAGCCGCTCAAACATGACCTGCGCGTATTCGGCGAACCAGTCGGCACTGTCGCGGTTGAGCCAGCCGCCCTTGTCGTCGAGCGCGGCGGGCAGATCCCAGTGATACAGCGTCAGCAGCGGCTCGATGTCGTTCGTGAGCAGTTCGTCCACGAGGCGCTCGTAGAAGCCGAGCCCCGCTTCGTTGACGCGCCCCGTCCCGTCGGAAAGCACGCGGCCCCAGGCGACCGAGAAGCGATATGCCTTGAGCCCGAGCGCTTTCATCAGCGCGACGTCCTCGCGCCAGCGGTTGTAATGGTCGCACGCGACGTCGCCCGTGGCGCCCTTCGCGATCATCAGCCGCGGGTCGTGGGTGAAGCGCTGCCAGATCGAGGCACCCGCGCCATCGGCGAGCGGCGAGCCCTCGATCTGATAGGCCGCGGTCGCGGCGCCCCACAGGAAATCATCGGGAAAGGCAGTCATTCGATTACTCGGATTGGTGGTGAATGGATCATCCCTTGACGCTCCCGGCGAGCAGCCCGCCGATATAGAAGCGCTGGAGCGCGAGGAAGAGCAGCAGCACGGGCACGAGCGTCACGACCGCGCCCGCCATCATCAGCTCGATGTCCTGGACATGCTCGCGGCTGAGGTTCGCGAGCGCGACGGGAAGCGTCTGCTTGTCGGCATCGTTCAAGATGATGAGCGGCCAGAGGAAGTCGCTCCAGCTCAACAGGAAGCTGAAGATCGCGAGGGTGATGAGGATCGGCGTGAGCGAGGGGAGCACGATCTCGAGGAAGATCCGCCATTCGCCGGCGCCGTCGACGCGCGCCGCCTCAAGCATCTCGTCGGGGATCGAGAGCGCATATTGGCGGACGAGGAAGATGCCGAAGATCGTCGCGATATTAGGGACGAGCACGCCCGCGAAGCTGTTGACCAGGCCCAACTCCTTGCACAGCAGGAAGAGCGGGATCATCGCGACCTGCGCGGGGATGACGAGCGCGGCGAGCAGCAGGCGGAAGAGCCGGTCGCGGCCGCGGAAGTCGAGTTTGGCGAAGGCATAGCCGGCGGTCACGTTGAAGGTGAGCGAGAGCAGGGTCGCGAGGATCGCGAGCGCGAGGCTGTTGGCGAGGTAGCGCGCCATATCGAGCCGCTCGAACAGCATGCGGTAATTGGCGAAGGTCGCGTCGGCGGGGAGCAGCGGCGGCGGGACGTGCGCGGCCTCGCCCGGCGCCATCAGCGACACCGACACCATCCAGGCGAGCGGCACCAGCGCAAGGATGGCGAGCAGCACCATCAGGCCGTTGACCGCAACCGCCCGCTTCATGCCCCGCTCCATCGGCGCGAGAGCGCGAGTTGCGCCAGCGTCAGCGCGAAGAGGATGAGGAACAGCACGAAGGCGATCGCGGTCGCAAACCCCAGGTTCCAGAATTTGAAGCCCTGATCGAACATCATGTAGATGATCGAGGTGGTGCTCCCCACCGGCCCGCCCTGCGTCATCACATAGGGCTCGGCGAAGAGCTGGAAATAGCCTGCCATCGTCAGGATCGAGACGACGAGCATCACCGGCGCGAGCGCGGGGAGCGTGACGTGGCGAAACTGCGCCCAGGGGCCGGCGCCGTCGATCCGCGCCGCCTCGTAAAGCTCGTCGGGGATCGTCTGGAGCCCGGCGAGCAGGATGATCATGTTGTAGCCGAAATTCTTCCACACCGCGAAGAGCACGATCGCGGGCATCGCCCAATCGGGGTCGCCGAGCCAGTCGATGGGCGCGATGCCGAACCAGCCCAGGCTCCAGTTGATGAGCCCGTATTGCGCCTGGAACAGGTAACGCCAGATGAGCGCGACCGCGACGAGGGTGGTGACGACCGGCGCAAAATAAACGGTGCGGAAGAAGCCGCGGAACCGCGCGAACTTCGAATTGATGAGGAGTGCTGCGGCCAGCGACAGCGCGATCGAGAGCGGCACGCCGAGAACAACGAACTCGACGGTATTGCCGAGCGCCTGCCAGAAGAGCGGCGTGCCGAGCAGCGTGATGTAGTTGTCGAGCCCGACGAAGCGGAGGTTGTCGAGATCGGCGAGCGCGTAGATGTCGAAATCGGTGAAGCTCAGGCACAAGGCCGCGACCACCGGCAGCGCGAAGAACACCCCCAGCGCGGCGAGCGCGGGCGCGACAAAGGTCCAGGCGGCAGCCTCGCGAGTCATGCGGCGTGACCTGATGCGGCTCGTCCTTCGCCGTCACCCCGGACTTGTTCCGGGGTCCACCCAAGCGCCTTTCCGGCAGACCGCTGTTTGTGTTCGACGGTGGATGCCGGAACAACTCCGGCATGACGATCGTGGGGCGATTTATGCGCCTCGCGCTCCAGCATCCACCGCCGTTTCGCCAGAATCGCATCCGCCCGCCGGTCGATCTCCGCGGCCACCGCGGGCACCGGCGTGTCGGTGTGCGCGGCGGCTTCGGCGACGAGGCGCATCTCGGTCGCGATCCGCTCCCATTCGGGGACTTTGGGACTTGGCTCGACGCGGGTGAGCTGCTCGGCGAAGGCCTGGGCATGGACGCTGTCCGCAAGCGCGGGCGCGCGCCACACGCTGCGGCGCGGCGGCAGATCGCCGGTCAGTGCGTGGAAGCGGAGTTGCACTTCGGGGCGCGAGAGATACTCGATCACCTGCCAGGCCGCGGCCTTCTTGTCCGAGTGGCGGAACAGCACGAGGCTCGATCCTCCCGCGGTCGAGACGCCCGGTCCGTGCGGCCCCGGCATTGGTGCGGTCGCCCAGATATGCTGGCGATCGGGCGGCAGGCGCCGCTTGAACTCGCCGATCTGCCACGGGCCGGTGATGTAGAAGGTGAAGCGCCCGCGATCGAACTCGTCCCACACATTGGCGACCTGCGTGTTGGTCCAGGCCGGCGCGAGGCCCGAGCGGATCGTGCTCAGGTAGAAATCGAGGGCATGCTCGAAGCCCGGGCTTTCGAAATTGCCGCGGCCGTCCGCGGTCACCATCGGTTCGGACGCCTGGAGCCCGAGCACCTGGAGCGGCTCGTATTCATTGAGCGGGAAATAGGCCGCATAGCGCCCCGGCCCGACCAGCTTCTTGACCGCGATCATCTGCCGCCGCCATTCGGCCCAGGTCGTCGGCGGGTGGTCGAAACCCGCGCGCTTCAGGATATCCCGCCGGTAGAAGAGCAGCCGCGTGTCGACATACCAGGGCACGCCGTAAAGCTGCCCGTCGACGCGGTTGCTGGCCCATATTCCTTGGAAATAATCGGACGGGTCGATCGACGGTGTCGCTGCGACGCGTGCATCGAGCGGTACGAGCGCACCGAGCGCCTCGAACTCGGGCAGCCAGGTGTTGCCCATCTGCGCCATGTCCGGAAGCGAATCGCCGGCAAAGCCCGTGAGCAGCTTCTCGTGGGCGCCGTTGTTGGGCAGCGCGGTGACGTCGACGCGGATGCCGGGGTGCGTCGCCTCGAACTCGTCGATCAGCACCCCGATCACCTCACCTTCGCGCCCCATCGCCCAAAGCGTGAGCACCGTCCGGTCAGAGCCGCGGGCGCAGCTTCCGAGAAGCAGAACGGCGAGAAGAACGAGCGGCGTCAGCGCCGCGCGCGTGAGAATCGTGGAAGAGGCCGCCAACGTCTCAGGCGCGCCCGCCGGCCGAGCGCCGGCTCGAGGCGCGGACCAGCAGCTCGGGCATCAGATGGTCCGGCTCGCCCGAGGGCGCGGCCGGGTCTTCGATCGCCGCGACGAGCCGCTCGAGCGCGCGGCCACCCAACGCGGCGATCCTGATTCCCATCGTGCTCAGCCGCGGGGTCACGAACCGGGCGATGGGCACGTCGTCGAAGCCGATGATCGCGACGTCCTCGGGCACCCGCACGCCCGCCTCGGTCAGCGCGACCATGCAGGCGATCGCCATGATATCGTTCGCCGAGAAGATGCCGTCCACGTCGCGGCGCGCGAGCAGCGTTTGCGCCGCAGCGGTGCCCGCTTCCTCCGAGAAATCGCCGGCCAGTACCAGCGGCGAGGCATCGCCGAGAAGCGCCTTGGCGGCATCGCGAAAGCCGCGCGTGCGTTCGAGCGCGTCGGCGTTGTCCGCGGGCCCGGCAAGGTGCGCCAGTCGCGTGCAGCCCTGCGCGACCAGATGCTCGACCGCGGCCCAGGCGCCCGCATGATTGTCGATCACGATCGAGGCGTGCCCCGCGCCGTCAAGCCGCGCGCCCATCACCACGGTGGGCAGGCCGCTCGGCAGGTTTTTCGCGAGGAACTCGGCGTCGATCTCGGGCGACATCACGAGCAGCCCGTCGACGCGGCCGCGCATCGCGCGGATGGCCAGCGCGGTCTCGTCCGCATTGCCGTGCATGTTCGACAGCAGAAGCTGGAGCCCGCGCTGGTGCGCGGCATAATCGATCCCGCGGATGATCTCGGAGAAGAACTCGCCGAACAGGTCCGGCAGCACGACCCCGATCGTGTTCGAGCGGCGCGTCGACAGGCTGCGCGCGCCGAGATGCGGCACATAGTTGAGCGCACGCGCCGCCTTGAGCACGCGCTCGCGCGTCGCCGGCTTCACGCTGCGATGGCCGTTGAGCGCGCGCGAGGCCGATGCCACCGACACGTCGGCCGCCCGCGCGACATCCCTGATCGTGGCAGTGCCCATCGCGGCGAACATCCCCCCTCAGCCGCGGGCGCCCGCGCCTTGCGCCCGTGTAACCGTTTTCACGACACGCTTCTACGCCTGCTCCCGGCCTGCCGCCAAGAATCTTTTTGCGTGTCCACCGCGGTTTGCGTGCTCGTCAGCGCCGCCCCGTGCGCATCGAAGACGTGGAGCCGTTCTCGCGGCAGCGTCACCGAAACCATCTCTCCGGGGACGAGCCGCTTGGAGGTCTGCCAGGTCAGCGGCTCGGCAAAACCGGGCAGGTCGAGATAGGCGAGATGCGTGCCGCCGAGCGATTCGACGAAGCGCACGCGGCCCTCGCGGCGGTTCTCGTCCTCGGTGGCCGCGACATGCTCGGGGCGAATGCCGAGCGCCACCGTTTCGCCCGGCGCGAGGCCGCGCACCGGCGCCGTCTCGATCGTCGAGCCATCGGGAAGCGTCACCAGCGCGCGTTCGGCCGAGATCACCGCGAGCGTCCCTTCGAACAAGGTCATTTGCGGAGTGCCGATGAACCCCGCGACGAACCGGGTAGCCGGAGCGTCGTACAGCTCCTGCGGGGTGCCGACCTGTTCGATCCGCCCTTCGTTGAGGACGACGATCCGGTCGGCGAGCGTCATCGCCTCGATCTGGTCATGCGTCACGTAGATCATCGTCGCGCCGAGCTTGTCGTGGAGCGCGGCGAATTCGTACCGCATCCGCACCCGCAGCGCGGCATCGAGATTCGAGAGCGGCTCGTCGAACAGGAACACGCTGGGCTGGCGAACGATCGCGCGGCCGATCGCGACGCGCTGGCGCTGCCCGCCCGAAAGCTCGCGCGGCTTGCGATCGAGCAGGTGCCCGATGTCGAGCGTTGCCGCGGCAGCTTCGACGGCGGCCGCGATGTCGAGCCTGGGCAGGCGCTGAAGCCGAAGCGCGAAGCCGAGATTCTCGCGCACGCTCATATGCGGGTAGAGCGCATAGGATTGGAACACCATCGCGATCCCGCGCTCGGCCGGTGGCCGGTCGTTGACCACGCGGCCGCCGATCGCGATGGAGCCGGCGCTCGGCGTCTCGAGCCCCGCGATCAGGCGCAGCAATGTCGATTTGCCGCAGCCCGACGGGCCGACGAAGACGACGAACTCGCCATCGGCGACCGCGAGGTCGATGTCGCGCAGCACCTCGGCGCCGCGGAACGCCTTGCGCACGTCCGTCAGCCGGACCTCGGCCATATCCGCTCCCGCACCGCCACGGCGGCGGTGATGCGCGTTCGCCACGCCGCTTGCAAGGGGCGGTTCGGCGCGCATGTTGCGCGCCCGCACCGATGATGATAGCGCGCGGCGCTTGATAGCGGGCATCCGTCCGCGTCCCAGCCAATCAGGATCTTCATGTTCGCAACCCCAGCTCACGCCGCCGGCGCGGCAGCCCAAGGCGGCGCCGCCGGCTCGATTCTTTCGTTCGCGCCGCTGATCCTCATCTTCATCGCCTTCTATTTCCTGATGATCCGTCCGCAATCGAAGCGGATGAAGGAGCTTCGCAGCGCGGTCGATGCGGTCAAGAAGGGCGACGAGGTGACGACAGCGGGCGGGATCGTCGGCAAGGTCACGCGCGTCGAGGACCAGATCGTCGAGCTCGAGATCGCCAACGGCGTCCGGGTCAAGGTGGTCAAATCGACGCTCGCGGGCGTCGCGGCGCGCGGCGCCAAGCCGGCGAACGACTGACATGCTCGATTTTCCGCGCTGGAAGGTCACGACCATCGTCGCCTTTATTTTGGCGCTGATGCTGCTCGCGGTGCCGAGCTTCTTTCCGGAAGAGGTCACCAACGACTGGCCGGTCCCGCATCCGCGGGTCAATCTGGGGCTCGACCTTGCCGGCGGCAGCTATCTGCTGCTCGAAGCCGACACCAAGGATCTCGCGACCTCGCGGCTCGAGCAGATGCGCGAGCAGGTGCAGACCGAGATGCGCGGCGATCCCCGGATCGCGATCGGCGACATCTCGATTCGCGGCGGCAATCTGAGCTTCATGGTGCGTGACGCGAGTCAGGTCGATGCGGCGCGCGAGCGGCTGCTCGGCATCACCGGCAGCGGCGCGGGCATGACCGGCCAGCGCCAGTGGGATGTCGAGGTGGTCGACACCTCGCGCTTTGTTCTGACGCCGACCCAGGCGGGGCTGGAGCAGGCGGTCGAGACCGCGATGGCGGACGCGACCGAGGTCGTGCGCCGCCGTATCGACGAGCTCGGCACCAAGGAGCCGACGATCATCCAGCAGGGCAGCGACCGCATCGTCGTCCAGGTGCCCGGCTTGCAGGACCCGCAGGCGCTGAAGGATCTGCTCGGCAAGACCGCCAAGCTCGAGTTCAAGCTGGTCGATCGGAATGCCGATCCGGCCGAGCTCGCCAAGGGCAATGCGCCGATCGGCGACGAGATCATCCCTTATCCCGATAGTCCGAGCGGCGTGCCGTTCATCGCGGTCAAGCGTTCGGCGATCATTGCGGGCAACCAGCTCGTCGACGCGCGCCAGGCGTTCGAGCCGCAGACCAACGCGCCGATCGTCGACATCACCTTCGACAGCGAGGGCGGCCGCCGCTTCGCGCGGGTGACGCAGGAGCATACCGGCGAGCAGTTCGCGATGATCCTCGACAACCAGGTGATCTCGGCGCCGTCGATCGACGAGCCGATCCTGGGCGGCAAGGCGATGATCCGCGGCAACTTCACCGTCGAGAGTGCCAACGAGCTCGCGATCGCGCTGCGCTCGGGCAAGCTGCCCGTGCCTTTGAAAGTGATCGAAGAGCATACGGTGGGACCGGACCTCGGCCAGGATTCGATCCACGCGGGCATTCTCGCCTCGGCGATCGCGGCGACCGCGGTGATCGTGTTCATGCTCGTCACCTACGGCCGGTTCGGCGTCTATGCGGACCTTGCCGTCACCATCAACATCTTCGTGATCCTGGGCGTGATGGCGCTGCTCAACGCGACGCTGACGCTACCCGGCATCGCCGGCTTCGTGCTGACGATCGGCACCGCGGTCGACGCCAACGTGCTCATCAACGAGCGCATCCGCGAGGAACGGCACCGCGGGCGCAGCGTCGTCCAGTCGGTCGAATTGGGCTACAAGGAAGCCAGCCGCACGATCTTCGAGGCCAACGTGACCCACGCGATCGCGGCCTTCATCATGTTGATGCTCGGTTCGGGCCCGATCAAGGGCTTCGCGATCGTGCTGCTGATCGGCATCGTCACCTCGGTGTTCACCGCCGTCACCTTCACCCGCATGATGGTCGCGATCTGGCTTCGCCGTAACCGCCCGAGTGAGATTCACATATGATCGGCGTCGTTTGTCCGTCATGCCAGCGAACGCTGGCATCTCGTCGCAATAGAGAGACCCCAGCCTTCGCTGGGGTGACGAGGATTTCATAATGCGTCTTCTCAAACTCGTTCCCGACGACACCAACATCGATTTCGTGCGCCTGCGCTATGCGGCGTTCGCGATCACCACGCTTCTCACCATCGCCGCGGTCGGGCTCGTCTTCGCGCGCGGGCTCAACATGGGCGTCGATTTCGTCGGCGGGTTGATGATCGAGGAGAAGTTCGAGAGCCCGCCGCCGCTCAACGAGGTGCGCGATACGATCGATTCGCTCCATGTCGGCGAGGGCACGCTCCAGCAGTTCGGCGACGCGCGCACCGTTTCGATCCGCCTGCCGGTGCCCGACAATGCCGACGAAGGCGCGACCAACCAGATCGTCGAGAAGGTCGAAAAAGCGCTCGCCGCGAAGTTTCCGGGGGCGACCTTCTCGCGCTACTCCACCGTGTCGGGCAAGGTTTCGGGCGAGCTGGTCAATGACGGCATCCTCGCGGTCGTCCTCGCGGTGCTCGGCATCGGGCTGTTCGCGATCTTCCGCTTCGAATGGCAGTTCGGCATCTCGACCGTGGTCGCGATCATGCACGACGTGTTGATGGCTTTGGGATTTTTCGCGCTGTTTCGTGAATGGCTGGTGTTCGATCTCAACATCGTCGCCGCGGTGCTGACGATCATCGGCTATTCGATCAACGACAAGATCGTGATCGACGACCGCATCCGCGAGAATATGCGGCGATACCGCAGGATGGACATGCGCGAGATCATCAATCTGTCGGTCAACGAAACACTGCCGCGCACCGTGATGACCTCGCTCACCATCCTGCTCGCATTGTTCGCGCTGCTGTTCCTTGGCGGGCACGTGCTGCGCGGCTTCACGGCGGCGATGATCCTGGGCGTGATCGTCGGCACCTATTCGTCGATCTACGTCTCCTCGTCGCTGCTCATCACGCTCGGGCTGCGCGCCGAGCCGCCGGTGGAAAAGCCCGGGGAGATCGCCAATGCGGAGCGGGTCGGACCCAAGAGCGGGCGATAGATGCGGATCGAGCGCGAGGCGCGGCCGAACGGCCCGGTCGTCACCGGACTGACGGCGGCCGGCTTCCGGGTCGACGAGGCAATCTATCGCGCGCTGCTGCTGACCCCGGACCGCGCCGCCGACTGGGCGCCGCCGCCGCTCGATGCGCTCGGTATCGCCGATCTGGAGCCGATCCTCGCGGGCGATCCGCCACCCGAATTCGTCCTGCTGGGCACCGGCCCGACGCTGGTGCGCCCGTCGCCTGCATTGATCGACGCCATCGAGATGCTGGGGATCGGCGTCGAGGCGATGGACAGCCGCGCTGCCGCGCGCGCGTGGGGCGTTCTCCGCACCGAGGGCCGGAACATCGTCGGCGCCTTCTATCCCCTCGCCTGAGCGACCAATCCGGACAGGTGCTCGTACAGCGCGGTAGTGTTCGCCTCCCAGGTGAAGGGGAGCGCCGCGCGGCGAACGGCGTCCTGCGTCGGCGGGTTCGCCAGCAGCTCGGCGATCACGGCGGCGAAGGCGGTGGGGTCGCGATCGGCAATGCGGCCTGCCGAGCAATCGGTGAGCAGCTCGCGCGCGCCGCCGGCCCCGGTGATGACGATCGGCGTGCCGCAGGCGAGCGATTCGACCCAGGCGTTGGCGAGCCCTTCGGACGAGGAGGCGAGCGCGCTCACATCGGCCGCGCCGAGCAGCCGAGGAAGCTCGGCATGCGGCACCGCACCGAGCAGCCGCACGCGATCGCCCAGCCCGAGGCGCGCCACGAGCGCGTCGAGCCGGCTGCGCTCGGGCCCTTCGCCGGCGATCAGCAGCGTCGCGCCCGGCACGTCGCGGATCGCCTGGATCACGATGTCGTGGCCCTTGCGCGCGATCAGCGCCCCCACCGACACGATCAGCGGCCCTGAGACGCCGAGCGCGGCCTTGGCGGCAGCGCGGTCGGTCGGTGCGAAGCGATCGAGATCGACGCCCGTGCGATGCACGCGGATGCGCTGCTCGGGCAGGCCCAGCGCCGCCATGTCGCGCTTCATCGCATCCGAAACCGCGAGCATCCCGTGGGCAGCGCGTCCGGCGGCGATCACCTGCGCGCCGGTTGCGCCCCTGCCCCAATGATGCACGTCGGCGCCGCGCGCCTTGATCGACACCGGCACGCCGTAGCGCCGGCCCAGCGCGACGGCGGCGGGGCCATCGGGAAAGAAGAATTCGGCGTCGATCACGTCGAACGATCCGCGCAGGTCGTCGAGCACCGGCGCCAGCGCACGCGCCAGCGCCGCGATGTGGTGACGCCCCCCCGTCCCCGGCAGCGTCGTGAAGCGCGGGCGATAGGTGTCGAGCCCCTTCCAGCGCTCGCGCCCTGGCAGTCGCGCGAGCGCGCGATAGCGCGAATGGAGCGCCGCCGGCCAAGGCGGCAGCCCGATCGGCGCCACCAGCGTGAGCGAGACATCGGGGTGCTCGGCGAGCCCCAGCGTCTGCCGCTCGACGAACACCCCGAAATTGGGACGCGTCGCATCGGGAAACAGAGTGGCGAGGGTCAGCACGCGCAGCATTACGGCGGCGACGCTAATGCGCGAAGGTTAATACCCCTTTCAGCGCCAGGCGAATGCGCCGACCGCGCGGGGCGCATGCGCGGGTCGCACGGCGCTTTGGGCATTGCTGAAACAGGCTTCAGGTGCGATGCCTGCGGATGATGATCGCCCGCCTTCTCCTGACGATCGGCCTGCTCGGGATGGCGCTGCCCGCATCTGCGCAGCGCACCTACACGGTCGGCAGCTTCGATCGGGTGCGGGTCACCGGCCCCTTCGAGGTGCGGCTCACCGTCGGCGAATCGCCAGGCGCGCACGCGGACGGCGACGCCGATCTGCTCGATCAGGTCGACGTGCGGGTCAGCGGCAACACGCTGGTCGTGTCGATGGGCGTCAATGGCTGGGGCGAGCGCGGCGCATCGCCCTCTGCCGTGCCGGTCGTGACGCTCTCCACGCCGCGGCTCAGCAGCGCGATCGTCAACGGCGGCGGCCGGCTATCGATCGAGAATATGGAAGGCCAGGCGCTGACGCTGATGGTCACCGGATCGGGCAGTATCGACGCAACCGGGCTCGACGCGCGGCAGCTCGATGCGACCGTCATCGGCAGCGGCTCGCTGCACCTCGCGGGCGAGGCTGCCAAAGCGCACCTTTCGAGCAACGGCCCCGCCTCGATCGACGCCGCACAGCTCGCGGTCGACGATCTCACGATCCGCACCGACGGTGCCGGCGACGCGCATGTCGCGGCGCGCTACACCGCCGATGTGAACGCGATCGGCGTGGGCCGGGTAATCGTCGAGGGAACGCCTGCCTGCACGGTGCGCCCGTCGCGGGGCCATGCGCCGGTCGTGTGCGGTCAGGCGGACGGCGCGCTGTAGCGGTTCAGATCAGCGCGAGCTCGGCAAGGCGGCCGACCAGCGCGGGGGGCAGATCGGCGAGGCCGGTGCCATCGCCGCCCAGATCGACCGGGGCGTCCGCGTCCTCCAGATAGCGCCAGCCCTGGTGCGCGCGCTTGGGCCGAGCATGGACGAGCACGAGCGCCGGATCGATATGAATCGCGACGCGCCCGCCCTCGGCCTCTCCGAAGCGCAGGATCGGCGAGCGTGCGACGAGCTGGTGCTTGATGATCCAGTAGAGCGAGCCCTTGCCCGCAATCTCCTCGTGCCGCTTCGGCAGGTAGCGCGTGGTGAGAAAGACCGGGCCGGCCTCGCCGCGCAGCTTCAACCGCCCGGCGAGATGCTCGACATTGGGGTTTCCGAACGCGACCTTGGTGATGTGGAGCATGGCGCCGCCGATGTGGGCGCGAGCGCGCCCTGCGGCAAGTCAGCCGCCGAGTCCCCACAAGGCGGCGAGGCCGAGGAAGGACAGGAAGCCGAGGCTGTCGGTGCAGGTCGTCACGAACACCGCCGATGAAACGGCAGGGTCGACCCCGAGACGATCGAGCGTGATCGGCACGCCCACGCCGGCCAGCCCGGCGACGATATTGTTGGTGAAGATCGCCAGCCCGAACACGATCGACAGGTCCGAATCGCCGAAGATCACGTAGGAACCGATCCCGATGAGCAGCCCCAGCGCGACGCCGTTTGTGGCCGCGATCCTGAACTCGCGACCGATCATGCGCACCGTGTTGGAACTGGTGAGCTGGTTGGTGGCGAGCGCGCGCACGACCACGGCGAGCGTCTGGGTGCCGGCATTCCCGCCCATCCCGCTCACCACCCCCATCAGCACGGCGAGCAGCGCGTAGCCTGCGATCTCGGTGTCGAACAGCTTGACGACGAACGCCGCCAGCATCGCGGTCGGCAGGTTGACGAGCAGCCACAGCAGGCGCGTGCGCACCGTCAGGCGGATCGGCTCGTTGATGTCGCCCTCGCCCGCGCCCGACAGCCGCAGGATGTCCTCGCCCGCCTCCTGCTGGATGATGTGGACGATGTCGTCGACGGTGACCATGCCGACCAGCCGGCCGCTGCCATCGACCACCGCGACCGAGATCAGCGCGTATTTCTGGAAGCGGAGCGCGACCTCCTCCTGGTCCATATCGACCGGAACCAGCGTCTGCTCGCGCTGCATCACGTCGCCCAGCGGCACCGCGCGCTGGGTGCGCAAGATCCAGGAGAGCTTGCACGTGCCGACCGGGCGATGGCTCGGATCGACGACGAAGATCTCCCAGAAATCGGTCGAGAGTCCGTCGTCGCCGCGAAGATAATCGATGACGTCGCCAACCGTCCAATGCTCGGGTACCGCGATCAGCTCGCGCTGCATCAGGCGGCCGGCCGATTCTTCCGGATAGGAGAGCGCTTCCTCGATCGCCGCGCGATCGTCGGGCTCCATCGCGCGGAGCACCTCGCGCTGGTCGTCGGCGTCGAGATCCTCGATGATCGCCACCGCGTCGTCGGTGTCGAGCTCGGACGCGAGGTCGGCGACCTGGTGCGGCTCGAGCGCGTCGATCAGGTCCTCGCGGACGTAATCGTTCATCTCGGCAAAGACGTCGCCGTCGAGCAGGTCGGAAACGGCCTGCGCGAGCGCGGGGCGTTGCTCGCTGGGCGTCAGCTCGAACAGATCGGCGATGTCGGCGGGGTGAAGCGGCTCGACCAGCGCGCGCGCCGCTTCAGCCTCGCCATGCTCGACCGCGTCGAGCACCGCGTCGACGAATTCGGGCTTGAGCCGGTCGTCCTCGTCGAGCTGCGTCGACTCGCCTTCGGCCGGGGGAAGCTCGGTCTCGCTCATCGTCCGACCTCCCTCGTTGCGGCCCGGCGCCGCTCTAGCGTCGCACGCGCGCCATGCCAATCATTTGCCAGCGCGCCGGGCAATCACTACGTGGCGGCCAACCATTTCCCTCAGGAGTCGCACATGGCCGATACACCCGAAACGCTGACGATGACGCTTCCCGACGGTGACGTCGTGATCCGGCTGCGCCCCGATCTCGCGCCCAAGCACGTCGAGCGCATCGCCGAGCTCGCCAATGACGGGTTTTACGACGGCGTGGTCTTCCACCGCGTCATTCCCGGCTTCATGGCGCAGGGCGGCGATCCGACCGGCACCGGCGCCGGCGGATCGGACAAGCCCGATCTTCCCGCGGAATTCAGCCGCGAGCCGCACGTGCGCGGCACCTGCTCGATGGCGCGGACGATGAACCCCAACAGCGCCAACTCGCAATTCTTCATCTGTTTCGACGATGCCGGGTTCCTCGACGGACAATATACCGTGTGGGGCGAGGTGACGTCGGGCATGGAGCATGTCGACGCGCTCCCCAAGGGCGAGCCGCCGCGCGAGCCGGGCAAGATCGAGAAGATGCGGGCGGAATGATTTTGCGGATTCAGCGTCGCTGAATCCGGTGCGGCACACCAGCCCTCTCCCTCACCCCACCCTCACAGTCAGGATAATGTCTTGGGAGGTGAGGTGGGGAGAGGGCTGGTGCCGCTTCCGCGTGAGCGGATCAAACTACGCCAGCGCGTCGATCAGCCAATCGTGAAACAGCCGCACCGGGCGCTGCATCATCGCGCGCGGGCGGCAGACGAACCAATAGCTGTAGGGGCTCGCAACCTCGATATCGAACAGCCGCACCAGCCGCTCGTCGTGCGCGTCGTCGAAATGGCTTTCGTGCATGAAGGCGACGCCGAGCCCCTGCGCCGCGGCCTCGAGCATCAGCGCG
This sequence comes from uncultured Sphingomonadaceae bacterium, assembly GCA_946479505.1. The sequence goes on along the minus strand of CAMLGC010000028.1, from coordinate 6,164 downwards.
CCCGAATCGAAATGGTCGATCGCGGCGGGTTCGATATCGTCCACCCCTGCGGCACGGCGCCAGGCGGTGAAGGTTTCCGGCATGTCGCGGTGGAGGAGCGCGGTCAGCCCCGCGAGCTGCTCGGGGCGCGTTATCGGGTCTTCGCGCTCGATCAGCGACCGCGCGCCGATCACATAGACCTGATTGCGGTCGAGCCGCCTGGAATAGAGGCCGGGATCGATGTCGCGCGCCAGCGCCACGGCGACATCGAGGCCTTCGCCGAGCCGCGAGACCGTATGCCCGGCGGTGTCGATGTCGAGATGAAGCTCGGGATGACGCTTCCGGAGCTCGCTCAGCTTGGGAAAGAGCCGCTGCGATGCGAACAGCGGCAGGATGCCGAGGCGCAGGCGCAACACCTCGATCCCGCTCGTCATCGCCTCGACCGCGTCGGACAGGCTGTCGAGCGCGGGGGCGATCTGCGAGAGCAACCGTTCGCCGTCGCTGTTGAGCTGCATCGCTTGGTGCCGGCGGTCGAAGAGCGGACGGCCGATGAAGCGCTCGAGCGCCTGGATGCGGCGGCTGAGCGCCGGGGCGGACAGTGCGAGCTCCTGCGCAGCGGCCTTGATCGAGCCCAGCCGCGCGACCTGGACAAAGGCCTCGATGGCGGTGAGCGGGGGCAGACGACGCATACGATGTTCCGACGATGGCAGAGGCGCCATCTTCCAGATCACCGGCGCAAGCGCAACGTTCTCAATTGCGCTTTCTGCAATCGCGATCGTTCTTTTCGCACTTGCACAAAATCATGCTGCGCCGCACATAGAGCAGGCCTTTCAGGCATCCTCTCCTAAAAACTTTCACGGGCCGGCCCTTCGGGGCTGGCCCTTTTTTTGCCCGTAAGCGGTTCCACGCGCCGCGCGCGCCCCTCGCATTGCCGGAACCGGCCCCCTATCTCGCGCGCTTGCACGACTATACGAGAGGGGACAAACACACATGGCCGACAGCGATACGCCGGTCCACAAGCTCCAGGTCGCCAATGCCCGACCCGAGGATTCGGGGCGCGGGATCGCGCATCTTCCGCGTGCGGTGATGGCGCAGCTCGCGATCGCCGAAGGCGACGTGATCGAGATCGTCGGCAAGCGCACCACCCCGGCGCGCGCGGTTTTCCCCTATCCCGAGGACGAGGGTCTCCAGATCATCCGCATCGACGGGCTCCAGCGCGCCAATGCGGGCGCGGGCTCGGGCGAATATGTCGGCGTGCGCAAGGCCGAATCGAAGCCCGCGAGTCGCGTCGTCTTCGCCCCCGCGCAGCAGAACCTGCGGCTCCAGGGGTCGAGCCAGGCGTTGAAGCGCGTTTTCGTCGGCCGGCCGCTCTGCCAGGGCGACGTCGTTGCGACCGCGGGGCAGCAGCGCGTCGACAACATTCCGCCCAACGTCGCCCAATATCTCCGCGCGCCGGCCTATGCCTTGCAGGAAATCCGCCTCACGGTCGTGCAGGCGAGCCCCAAGGGCATCGTCCATATCGACGAGAATACCGAGATCGAGCTGCGCACCGAATACGAGGAGCCGCAGCAATCGCGCCGCGCCGACGTCACCTATGACGATATCGGCGGGATGGCGGGGACGATCGACCAGCTCCGCGAGATGGTCGAGCTGCCGCTGCGCTACCCCGAGTTGTTCCAGCGCCTCGGCGTCGATCCGCCCAAGGGCGTGCTGCTCCACGGGCCCCCGGGCACCGGCAAGACGCGCCTCGCGCGTGCGGTCGCCAACGAGAGCGCGGCCGAATTCTTCCTCATCAACGGCCCCGAGATCATGGGCTCGGCCTATGGCGAGTCGGAGAGTCGGCTGCGCCAGGTGTTCGAGGAGGCGACCAAGGCCGCGCCGTCGATCGTCTTCATCGACGAGATCGATTCGATCGCCCCCAAGCGCGACCGCGTGCAGGGCGAAGCGGAGAAGCGCCTCGTCGCCCAGCTCTTGACGCTGATGGACGGGCTCGAGGCGCGCGCCAACCTCGTCGTGATCGCCGCCACCAACCGTCCCGAGGCAGTCGACGAGGCGCTGCGCCGCCCCGGCCGGTTCGACCGCGAGATCGTGATCGGCGTTCCCGACGAGCGCGGGCGGCGAGAGATCCTGGGCATCCACACGCGCGGCATGCCGCTGGGCGACAAGGTCGATCTCGGCGAGCTCGCGCGCACCACCTACGGCTTCGTCGGCGCCGACCTCGCGGCGCTCACCCGCGAGGCGGCGATCGAGGCGGTGCGGCGGATCATGCCGCGGCTCAACCTCGAGGACGGGACGATTCCGCCCGAGGTGCTCGACGATCTTTCGGTGACCCGCGAGGATTTCCTCGAGGCGATCAAGCGGGTGCAACCCTCGGCGATGCGCGAGGTGATGGTGCAGGCGCCGCAGACGCGGTGGGAGGATATCGGTGGCCTCGACCAGGCGCAGGAGCGGCTCAAGGAAGGCGTCGAGCTGCCCTTGAAGAACCCCGATGCGTTCCGGCGGCTCGGCATTCGTCCGGCCAAGGGCTTCCTGCTCTACGGGCCGCCGGGCACCGGCAAGACGTTGCTGGCCAAGGCGGTCGCGCGCGAGGCGGAGGCCAATTTCATCGCCACCAAATCATCCGACCTGCTCTCCAAATGGTATGGCGAGAGCGAGCAGCAGATCGCCCGGCTGTTCGCGCGGGCGCGCCAGGTGGCGCCGTGCGTGATCTTCATCGACGAGCTCGATTCGCTGGTGCCCGCGCGCGGCGGCGGGCTCGGCGAGCCGCAGGTGACCGAGCGCGTGGTCAACACCATCCTTGCCGAGATGGACGGGCTCGAAGAGCTCCAGTCGGTGGTGGTGATCGGCGCGACCAACCGGCCCAACCTGGTCGATCCGGCGCTGCTGCGCCCCGGCCGGTTCGACGAGCTGATCTATGTTTCGGTCCCCGAGACGGACGGGCGGCGGCGCATCCTCGCGATCCAGACCGCCAAAATGCCGCTCGCGGACGATGTCGATCTCGACGATCTCGCGCGGCGCACCGATCGATTCACCGGCGCCGATCTGGAGGATCTCGTGCGGCGCGCCGGATTGGTCGCGCTGAGGAAATCGCTGTCGACGAACGAGGTGACGATGGCCGATTTCGAGGAAGCGCTCACCGAATCGCGCGCCTCGGTGACGCCCGAGATGGAGCAGGAATACGAGCAGATGGCGGCACGATTGAAGCAGGAGGCTTCCGCGCTCCAGCCGATCGGCTTCATCGCGCCGGGGATGCTGACGCCGCACGGGTCGAAGGGGTAGGACATCGTCACCCGAGACGGAAACCGGCGCGAATCCTCCCCTGTAAGGGGAGGTGGCAGCCCGCAGGGCTGACGGAGGGGTGTCGCGTTCTCGATAGCGGAACACCCCTCCACCATTCGCTTCGCGAGCGGTCCCCCTCTCCTGTCAGGGGAGGATCACGCGCATCTGCGACAGCTTACCGCTCCCTCAGCGTCACCCACGCATAGCCGAGGATCGCCACCAGCGCTGCGGCGGCGACCAGGTACGGCAGCGGCTTGACCCATTCGTACAGCCCCACGCCGATCGAGGGACCGAGCACGAAGCTTGCGCCGTTGACGCTCGTCACCTTGCCCGCGACCGCCCCCTGCGCCTCCGGCCCGACCGCAAGCGAGGAGCCTGCCGTGAAGCCCGGGCGGGTAAAGCCGAAGCCCAGCGAGGCGAGCGCGTAGCTGGTCGCGATTCCGTAGAGCGAGGTCGCGAGCCCGGTGCCGACGCAGCCGATCGCGGCGACCACCAGCCCGGCCAGCACCAGCCGGCGCGGGCTGAGGTTGAGCAGCGGAATGATCCCCCATTGCGCCAGCAGCGCCGCGCCCGCGCCCATCATCAGCACCAGCCCGGTCGGTGCGAGCGCCTGCTCGGGCGCGACGTGGAGCCGGTCGATCACGAGGAAGCCGATCGTCTGGCCGGTCATCGCCTGCGCATGCCCCATCACCAGCCCCGCGATCATCCAGGCGCGAATCCGCGGATCGGTGTAGCCGACCTGCTCGGCATCGCGCGGCGCCACGGCGGCGGTAATGCTCGCGCCCGAGGATTGCCCGCCGATCGAGGGATAGGCGGTCGCCGCGCCATGCGTGCCGCCCCCGCCCTTGTCGTCGGGCAGCATCCGGCGCACCGTCAGCCACATGCCGAGTCCGAACAGCGCAAACACGAACGCCGGCCCGGCGAGCCCGATCTCGATCGATCCGAGCGCGCCGAGGATGAGATAGGGCGCGATCGCAGGGCCGAGGATCGTGCCCAGCCCGAATGCCGAGGCGAGGAGTGTCAGCGCCTTGGTCCGCTCTTCGCGCGTGGTCGCGCCGGCGACCAGCGCCTGCACCGCGGGCGGCGCGGCGGCGCCGAAGCTGCCGTAGATCAGCCGCCCGCCGATGAACGCGAGGAACGCCGCGCTGCCGCTGATCCAGCCGTTGATTCCGGCCGCGAGAAACAACCCGCACAGCAGCAGCGACATCGCGAAGCCGCCCACCCCCATCAGGATCATCGCGCGCCGCCCGTGCCGGTCCGACCGCTTCGCCCAGAACGGCGCGGCGATCACCCAGAGCAGCGCCGACGCCGAGAAGGCGGCCGCGACATTGCTGTCGGGCACGCCGAGCGAGCGGCCGAGCGCGGGGAGCACCGATTGCAGCGCGGTGTTCCCCGCGGCGATCGTCAGCATCACGGTGAAGAGCAGCGCGAACTGGCGGTCCAGCCCCCGGATCGCACCCGCCGCTTTCATCCGCGCGACCAGGAATAGGCCCGCGCCACCTCGGTGACGATCACCTCGTAGCGCGTGTACCAGCGTGCGCGGCCGCGCTCGCGGATCGCCGTATGCTCGGGGTCGTCGCGCCACGCCTTTGCGCTCGCTTCGTCCGCCCAATAGCTCACGGTGATGCCGAGTCCGTCGGCACCGCGCGCCGATTCGATGCCGCGATAGCCGGGCTGGTCGGCGGCGAGCGTCTCCATGGCCGCGGCCGCCCGGGCATAGCCGTCATCGTCGCCGCCGGTACGTTCGGAGACGAAGATGACCGCAATCTGCCCGGCCCTGTCCTGCATGCCCCTGTCGCTTAGGCGCTTTCCACCGACGCGCAAGGCCGTTAATGGCACAACCGCGCAACCCCAGCGCGTGCCTGTTCGTTGCGAAGGTGCGACCCCAAGTGTATGCCTCGACTATGACACCAGCGTTAGGATGCCGATGACCAGTTCGACCACTGCTGCCGCGCGCCGGCGCGAACGCCGCTCAGCCGGGGTTCCCTCACCATGGGGCATGTTCTTCCAGGGATTCCTCAAGCACCCGGTGATGGTCGGATCGATCGTGCCTTCGTCCGACCGGCTGATCCGCAAGATGCTGGGCCGCGTCGATTGGGCGAACACCAAGCTGTTCGTCGAATACGGCCCCGGCGTCGGCACCTTTTGCCGCCCCATTCTCGATCGGCTCGCGCCCGACGCCCAGCTCATCGCGATCGACACCAATCCCGATTTCATCCGCTATCTGCGGCACACGATTCCCGACAACCGCTTCGCCGCGGTGCATGGTTCGGCCGCGGATGTCGCGCAAATCGTCGCCGACCACGGCCATGACAATGCGGACTACATCCTCTCGGGCCTGCCCTTCTCGACGCTGCCGACCGGCGTCGGCCCCGCCATCGCCAAGGCGACCTTCGAGACGCTGCGCCCGGGCGGCGCCTTCCTCGTCTATCAGTTCTCGCCCAAGGTGAAGGACTTCCTCACGCCGCACGCGGACCGCATCGATCATGCGATGGAATGGTGGAACGTGCCCCCGGCGCAGCTCTACTGGGCGTGGAAGGACTGACATCGCCCCAGCGGAGGCTGGGATTTTTTGAACAGCGAGATGCCAGCGTTCGTTGGCAGGGCGGCTATTTTCCGTCCGGCCCGAAGTTGAGCTTGCGCGTCACATTATAGTCGAGCACGGCGACGACGAAATACGCCACCGCCTGCTTGATGCGCTGCCACCAGCCGACATGGCGTTTCCACCAGCGTTGGGTGATTCGCGTGCTCGCGGCCACCTCGCCATCGACATAGCGGCGGACGTGATCGGCGAAGGCTGCGTCGTCGATGCGGAGCATCACCTCGAGGTTCAGGAAAAGGCTGCGCACGTCGAAATTGGCGGAGCCGATATAGACCGCCCGGTCGATCAGGTAGAGCTTGGTGTG
>CAMLGC010000027.1 GCA_946479505.1 uncultured Sphingomonadaceae bacterium | reverse complement strand
GATCATTGGTCCCTCCCCACTGCCTTTGCGGCCTTCAGGAAAATGGTCGGCAGGCCCGCTTCGTCGAGCCGGTCGATCGGCCACCATTCGCCCGCGCCTTTGTCCAGGCCCGCATGCGCCGCCCCGCACCCGACCGCAAGCGCGCATTCGAGGCGAAAATGCGTGAAGACGTGGGTGATGTTGGCGTTGCGCATCGTCCAATCGGTGTTCGCGGGCGCGTCGGCAAGGCCCGGATGCGCGTCGGTCCACGGACCGCTGGGGAGCGCGCGCATGCCGCCGAGCAGCCCTTTGGGCGGGCGACGGACGAGAAGTACGCGGCCGTCATGTTCGAGCCAGAAGATCGTGCCGTAGCGCTGCGGCTTGGCGCGCCTGGGGGCCTTGGCCGGAAGCGCCTCGGGTTCGCCGGTGGCGCGCGCGTCGCACGCGTCGGCCAACGGGCAGAGGAGGCATTTGGGGGATTTGGCGGTGCAGATCGCCTGCCCGAGATCCATCATGGCCTGCCACAGGTCGCCTGAGCGGGTGTCGGGAGTGATCGAATCGGCGGCCTTGCGGATCGCCCCGCGTGCTGCGGGGAGCGGCTCGCGAATCGCGAACAGGCGGGCGACGACGCGCTCGACATTGGCGTCGAGCGCGACCGCGCGGCGACCGAAGGCGATCGAGGCGATCGCCGCCGCGCTGTACTCGCCGATGCCGGGAAGCGTGCGCAGCGCCGCCTCGGTGTCGGGGAGCGCGCCGCCGTGATCGGCGACGACGGCGCGCGCGCAGGCGATCAGGTTGCGCGCGCGGGCGTAGTAGCCGAGCCCTGCCCAAGCGGCCATCACTTCGGCCTCGTCGGCGGCGGCGAACGACTCGAAATTCGGCCAAAGCGCGACGAACGATTCGAATTTCGGGCGCACGGTGGCGACGCTGGTCTGCTGGAGCATGATTTCCGACAGCCAGACACGGTATGGATCGGGTGGTGGCGATCCCGGCGGCGCGCGCCACGGCAGCGTGCGCGCGTGGACGTCGTACCAGGCGAGGAGCTGCTCGGGAATCGATGAATGCTTGGCGGGCACGCCGCCGCTATGGCATGGGAGGGGACATGAGCAAACCGCGCGTGCGCGCCCCTCGCCCGAAGGACCCGGAGCCGCGCCGGAGCAACCGCAGTCGTGCGGTTTCCGAGCTGCTGCCCGATGTCGGCCGGGCGGCGTTCCGGCGGTTCGGCTTCGTGCAGAGCTCGATCGTGAGCCGCTGGGCGGAGATCGTCGGGCCGCGTTATGCAGGCGTTTCCGCGCCCGAATCGCTCCGCTTTCCGCATGGCGAGCGCACCGGCGGGACGCTGACGCTGGTGGTGCGCGGGGCGCATGCGCCGATGATGCAGCACATCGCGCCCGAGATCATCGAGCGCGTGAACCGCTTCTTCGGCTATGCCGCGGTGGCGCGCGTGACGATCCGACAAGGCGAGGTCGCGGTCGCCAAGCCGCGCACGCCGCCACCCTCGCTCAAGCCCGCCGCGATCGATCTGGGCGACAGCCTGCGCGCGATCGCCGACCCTGAATTGAAGGCGGTGCTCGAATCGCTTGCGGCGGGTGTCGCCTCGACCGCCGGGCCGCCGATCGTCGACAAGGACTGACATGGTGTTGCTCACGCGTTTGCTGGCGCTGATCGGCGTCGCATTGTTCGCAACCGCCGCCGCGCCCGCCGCCAAGGACTGGACGCAGGTGGTGACGCAGACGCCCGACGGGGCGTTCGTGCTCGGCAATCCGGCGGCCAAGGTGAGAGTGGTCGAGTATCTGAGCTACACCTGCCCGCATTGCGCCGCCTTTGCGGAAGAATCGGCGCCGGTGCTGCGTGGGCAGATGGTGAAATCGGGCAGGGTGCGGCTCGAGTTGCGCAACGCCGTGCGCGACAAGCTCGACCTCGCCGCGGGTGCGCTCGCGCGGTGCGCGGGCAAGGCCGGCTTTTTCGGCGCGACCGAGGCGATGCTTTCGAGCCAGAGCGCGTGGTTGCCGCGCGGACTCCTGTTCATCCAGACCAACGAAGGCCGGCTCGGCCTCTATCCCGAAGCGGCGCGGCTGCGCGCCTATGCCGATGGCGCAGGGCTGACCGCGATGATGAAGGCGCGGGGGGTGAACGACCAAGCGATCGACGGCTGCTTCGCGCCGGATGCACTCGCCCCGATGCTCGACATGACGAAGGAGGCGTGGGGGAAGATCACCGGGACACCCACCTTCTTCGTCAACGGCAAGATCGTGCCCAACGCGCATTGGGCCGAGCTCCAGCCGGCGCTGACGGCCGCGGGCGCTTGAATCTCCACTCTCGAAAACCACAAAGGCAGGCATGATGACGACCAGGACCCTTTTCGCGCTCGCGGCGGCGCCGCTTTTTGCGCTGGCGGCGTGCGGCGGCGGTGGCGACGCCAACAGCGACGCGCCGGCCGCGCCGGTGGCGGCGGCGACTCCGCCCGCCGGGCAGGAATGGACGCAGGTCGTCTCCAGAACGCCCGAGGGCGGGTTCATGATGGGCAACCCCAACGCACCGCTCAAGCTCGTCGAATACGGATCGCGGAGCTGTCCAACATGCGGCCTTTTCGGGCGGACCGGGATGGAGCCGCTCGAGAACAATTATGTGAAGTCGGGCAAGGTCTCTTACGAGTTTCGCGACTTTCCCGTGCATGGCGCGCCCGATCTCGGAATGTCGACGCTCGGGCGGTGCGTGAGCGAGAGCGCGTTCTTCCCGATCCTCGAGCAGACCTACATCAACCAGCAGCAGTTCGAGGAGAAGCTCGCTTCGCCGCAGGCGCAGGCGCTGTTCCAGCAGCTCCAGGGCAAGAGCCCGACCGAGGTCGCGAGCACCTGGGCCGAGTTCCTCGGCTATATCGATTTCGTCCAGCAGCGCGGCGTGACCGCGCAGGCGGCGAAAGCGTGCCTTTCGAACGCCGACAACGTGCAGGCCGTGGTCGACATGGCGCAGAAGGGAAGCGAGATGGGCGTCACCGGCACGCCGAGCTTCTTCCTCAACGGCGAGCAGCTTGAAAACACGATCACCTGGGAGCAGCTTGAGCCCAAGCTGAAGGCGGCCGGGGCCTGATTCCCCGCACCGGTTCGGCCGGGGGGTAGTGCGTGCAGATCAAGCGGCTTCGGCTTTCCGGGTTCAAGAGCTTCGTCGATCCGGTCGACCTGCGCATCGAGCGCGGGCTGACCGGGATCGTCGGACCCAACGGCTGCGGCAAATCGAACCTGCTCGAGGCGCTGCGCTGGGCGATGGGCGAGAACAGCGCCAAATCGATGCGCGGCGCGGGGATGGAGGACGTGATCTTCGCCGGCACCGCGCGGCGGCCGGCGCGCGACTTCGCCGAGGTCTCGATCCTGCTCGATCGCGCGGGCGAGGAGGAGAGCGAGGTCGTCCGGCGGATCGAGCGGGGGGCGGGTTCGGCCTATCGGATCGACGGGCGCGACGTGCGTGCGAAGGACGTGGCGTTGCTCTTCGCCGATGCCGCCACGGGCGCGCACTCCCCCGCGCTCGTCAGCCAGGGCAAGATCGGGGCGGTGATCGCCGCCAAGCCCGCCGAGCGGCGCATGTTGCTCGAAGAGGCGGCGGGGATTGCCGGGCTGCACGTCCGCCGCAAGGATGCCGAACAGAAATTGCGCGCGACCGAGACCAACCTGACGCGACTCGACGAGGTTATCGCCGATCAGGATGCCCGCGCCGGGGCGCTGCGGCGGCAGGCGCGGCAGGCGGAGAAGTATCGGGCGCTTTCCGACCAGATCCGCGTCGCCGAGGGGCGGATGATCTATGCGCGCTGGCGCGATGCGGCGGCGGCGGCGGATGCGGCGAAGGCCGGGGCCGAAGCGGCCGAGGCGAAGGTGCGCGAGACGAGCGAGGCGCAGCGCGCGGCGGCGGCGTACCAGCTTCGCGCGACCGAGACGCTTGGCCAGGCGCGGGCGGCGGCGCTGGCGGCGCGCGACAAGGCGAGCGAGGCGGGGCACCGGCTGGCGGCGCTGCGGCAGGAGCGCGCGCAGGTCGACCGGCGGATCGAGGAACTGGACCAGCTCAGGGCGCGGCTCGACGCCGATCGCGAGCGGGAAGGAGCGCTGGCGCAGGATGCGGCGGCGGCGCTCGACCGGCTGGGTGAGGACGCGAGCAGACTGGAGGTGCGGATTGCCGAGACGGCGGCGCGGCAACCGGCGCTGGAGACGGCGCTCGCCGAAGCCGAGCGCGCGGCGCGCGATGCCGAGGTGGCGCTCGCGCAGGCGCTGAGCCGGCAGGCGAGCGAGGCGGCCGAGGCGCGCATTGCGCAGGCGGCGCTGGCGGCAGCGCGCGAGCGAATTGATCGGGTCGAGCGCGATCGTGCGCGGCTTAACAGTGAGCGCGAAGCATTGGGGCGGATCGAGCCGATCGAGGCCGAGCGCGCGGCGGCGGCCGAGGCGCGCGGGGCGTCGGTGAGGGCAGCCGAGACGGCGCGTGGCGCGCGCGATGCGGCGCAGGCGGGCGAGGCGACGGCGATCGAGCGCCAAGGGACGGCGCAGGCGACTCGGGCGGCGGCGCGGGCCGAGCTGGCCGCGATCGAGAGCGAGGCGGCGGCGCTCGACAAGGCGCTGAACGCAAATTCCCGCGATCGGCTGCTCGACCGACTCAAGGCCGATCCGGGCTACGAGCGCGCGCTGGCGGCGGCGCTGGGGGACGAGCTGGAAGCGGGGCTTGATCGCGATGCCGAACGGTTCTGGGGCGGTGCCGAGGCACAGCCCGGCGATCCCGCGCTGCCGAAGGGGACCGAATCACTTGCCGGTCATGTCGCGGCGCCGGGCGAGCTGGCGCGGCGGCTGGCGCAGGTCGCCGTGGCCGAGGCCGACGGAGGGCAGACGCTCGCGATCGGGCAGCGGCTGGTGACGCTGAGTGGTGCGATGCGGCGCTGGGACGGGTTCGTCGCCAAATCGGGCGGCGCGGCTGCGGCCGAGCGGCTGGTGCGCGTGAACCGGCTTGCCGAACTGAACGCAGCACGGCCTGCTGCCCGGCAGGTGGTCGCAGAGGCCGAGGCGGCACTCGCGGCGATCGACGAGGCGATCGCTGCGGCACGGCGCGCGGCGCAGCAGGCGCGCGGCGATCTCTCGGCGGCGGAGACGGCGGAGCGCGAGGCGGCGCGCGCGGAGGACCGCGCGGCGGCGGCGATCGAACGATTGCAGGGGCTCGCCGCCGATCTCGACGCGCGCGCGGCGCGGCTCGACGACGAGAAGGCGCAGGCGCAGGCCAGTCTTGCGGAAGCCGAGGGCGCGGTGGCGGCGCTTCCCGACGGGGCGGCGACACGCGCCGAGGTTGCGGCGCTCCAGACCGTGGCCGATGCGCGGCGCGCAGGCGTGGCGCAGGCGCAGGCGGATCGCGCGACACTCGATCGCACGCTCGCCGCCGACCGCGAAGCACTGGCGCGCGCGCAGGGCGAAGCCAAGGACTGGAAGGCGCGCGCGGGCGACGCCGCGCGGCGGATCGCGGATATGGACAAGCGCGAGGCGGCGCTGCGCGAGGAGGCCGCGGCAATCGCGGGGCGGCCGGAGGCATTGCTCGCGGAGATCGCGGCGCTCGAAGCCGAGCACGGGACCATGCGCGCACGGGCCGACGAGTTGCTCGGCGCGGAGACCAAGGCCAACGAGGCGGTGCGTGCGACCGAGGAGCAGGCGCGGATCGCGGGCGAGGCGCTCGCCCAGGCGCGCGAGGAGCGCGCGGGCGCGGTGGCGCGCGCGGAGAACCAGGAACAGCGCCGGATCGAGATGGGGCGGCTTTCGGGCGAACGCTTCGAATGCCCGCCGCCGGTACTGCCCGAAAAGGCGGGATTCGGCAGTGCCACGGTGGGGAGCCCGGCGGACGAATCGGGCCGTCACGAAAAGCTGATGTTCGACCGCGAGCGGATCGGGCCGGTCAACCTGGTTGCCGAGGCCGAGCTTGCCGAATTGGACGAGACGCGCACCTCGAACGCGGCGGAGCGGGAGGAGCTAGGGCTTGCGGTCAACCGGCTGCGCGGATCGATTGGCAACCTGAACCGCGAGGGGCGCCAGCGGCTGCTCGCGGCGTTCGAGGCGGTCAACCTGCACTTCCAGCGGCTGTTCACGACCTTGTTCAACGGTGGGCAGGCGCATCTCGCGCTCGTCGATTCGGACGATCCGCTCGAAGCGGGGCTCGAGATCATGGCGCAGCCGCCGGGCAAAAGGCTGCAATCGTTGACCTTGCTCTCGGGCGGCGAGCAGGCGCTGACCGCAGTGGCGCTGATCTTCGGGCTGTTCCTGACGAACCCTGCGCCGATCTGCGTTCTCGACGAGGTCGACGCGCCGCTCGACGACGCCAACATCGAGCGCTTCTGCACATTGCTCGAGGCGATGACGCGCGAAACCGACACGCGCTATCTGATCGTCACGCACAATGCGGTGACGATGAGCCGGATGGATCGGTTGTTCGGCGTGACCATGATCGAGCAGGGGGTAAGCCGGCTGGTCTCGGTCGATCTCGGCGGGGCGGAAACGCTGCTCGCGGCGGAGTAGCGCGCGGGCGTGAAAACGCTTATATGCGCGCGCATGCAACAGGCTGAAACGCTCTCCATGCCCATCCCCGGGCACATCGATCCCGTGCCCGTTCCGCGGCAGGTGACACCGCGAGAGGATGGGCGGGTGGATCTGCTTGGGCTCTCGAAGGAGCAGATCCGCGTCGCCCTGCTGGACGCCGGAATGGAGCCCAAACAGGCGAAACTGCGCGCCAAGCAGCTCTGGCACTGGATCTACAATCGGGGCGCCACTGATTTTTCGGCGATGACCGACATCGCCAAGGCGCAGCATCCATGGCTCGCCGAGCGGTTCGTGGTGGGGCGGCCGCAGGTGATCGAGGCGCAGGTCTCCGAAGACGGCACGCGCAAGTGGCTGCTGCGGTCCGACGACGGGCAGGATTACGAGATGGTGTTCATCCCCGATGCCGATCGGGGGACCTTGTGCGTGTCGAGCCAGGTTGGCTGCACGCTCAACTGCCGCTTCTGCCACACCGGCACGATGCGGCTGGTGCGCAACCTGACCCCGGGCGAGATCGTCGGCCAGGTGATGCTCGCGCGCGACGGGCTCGGCGAGTGGCCTTCGACCCCCGAAGGGCGGATGCTCACCAACATCGTGATGATGGGCATGGGCGAGCCGCTCTACAATTTCGATGCCGTGCGCGATGCGCTCCGGATCGTGATGGATGGCGACGGGCTGGCGCTGTCGAAGCGGCGGATCACGCTGTCGACCTCGGGCGTGGTGCCGATGATGGCGCGCGCGGGCGAGGAGATCGGGGTCAACCTCGCGGTGTCGCTCCATGCCGTTACAAAGGAAATCCGCGACGAGATCGTGCCGATCAACCGCAAATACGGGATCGACGAGCTGCTCCAGGCGTGCGCCGATTATCCGGGCGCCAACAATGCGCGGCGGATCACCTTCGAATATGTGATGCTCAAAGACAAGAACGACAGCGATGCCGACGCGCACGAGCTGGTGCGGCTGATCCGAAAGTACCGGCTGCCGGCGAAGGTCAATCTGATCCCGTTCAATCCCTGGCCGGGGGCTCCCTACGAATGCTCGACGCCTGAGCGAATCCGCGCGTTTTCGAACATCATCTTCGAGGCGGGCATTTCGGCGCCGGTGCGCACCCCCCGCGGGCGCGACATCGATGCGGCGTGCGGGCAGCTCAAAACGGCCGCGGAGAGGAAAAGCCGGGCGGAGCTCGATCGGCTGGCCGACGAAAAGCTGGCGGCACTTGGCTGATCTTGCCGGGGCGCAGCTCGCGCTCGCCGCCGGTGCGGGGCTGCTCGGCGGGGCGATGAACGCGCTTGCCGGGGGCGGAACCTTCGCGACGCTGCCCGCGCTGATCGTGCTCGGACTTCCCGCCAATTCGGCCAACGCGACGTCGAATGTCGCGCTTCTTCCCGGCGCTGCGACGAGCGCCTGGGCATTTCGCGACGAGATCGCGCCGGTCGGAGGGGTATCGCCCTGGCTGCTGGCGGGAGTGACCTTCGCCGCGGCGCTCGGCGGGAGCATGCTCCTCGTGCTGACGCCGACGACATTGTTCGATTTCATCATTCCCTGGCTGCTGCTCTTCGCCTCGTTGGTGCTCGCCTTCGGAAAACGCGCGGCGAGCTGGCTCCATGACCGGGTGACGATCGGGACGCGGACGCTGATCGCCGCGCAGGGCGTGCTCGGCGTCTATGGCGGCTATTTCGGCGGCGGGCTGGGATTGATGACGACGGCGATCTACGGATTGCTCGCAGGCGTCGAGCCGCGCGGGCTGTTCGCGCATCGCACGCTGCTGCTCGCGGTCGCCAATTCGGCCGCCGCGATCGTGTTCATCACGACCGGGCTGGTCGTCTGGCCCGCCGCGCTGCCGATGCTGATCGGTGCGATCGTCGGCGGCTGGGCGGGCGCGCGGGTCGGGAAATCGCTGCCCGCCGGCGGCGTGCGCGCGTGGACCTTGCTCGTTACCATCGGGACGACGATCGTGTTCTTCTGGCGCGCCTATGGCTGATGCGGTTATGCTGACGCGATGAGCAGCACCGCCGAGCCGATGCGCGAGCCCCCCCCGCCCCAGCGGACGCTCTATCGCCATCGGCTGGCGACGCGCCTCTGGCACTGGATCACGGCGATCTCGATCTTCATCATGATCGGCAGCGGACTCGGCATCTCGAACGCGCATCCATATCTCTATTGGGGAAGCTACGGCGCCAATTTCGACACCCATTGGCTGGCGGTGCCGCATTGGCCCGAGTGGCTGACGATTCCGGCGCATTACAGCCTCGCGATGTCGCGGCGATGGCATCTGTTCTTCGCGCTGGTGCTGGCCTTCGCGCTCCTCGGCTTCATGGTCGCGAGCCTCGTCGACCGGCATTTCCAGCGCGATCTGCGCGTGCGCAAGGACGAGGTGGCGCCGCGCACCCTGTGGGAGGACACCAAGGCGCACCTTGCCTTCCGTTTCCACGATCCCGCGCGGCCGGGGGCCTACAACACGCTCCAGAAGCTGTCCTATGTCGCGACTATCTTCGTGCTGCTGCCGTTGCTGATCTTCACCGGGCTCGCGATCTCGCCGGGAATGGACGCCGCGTGGCCGTGGCTGCTCGACGTCTTCGGCGGCAGGCAATCGGCGCGCTCGATTCACTTCATCGCGATGGCGCTGCTCGCGCTGTTCGTCGTCGTCCATCTCGTGTTCGTGATCCTGGCGGGGCCGGTCAACGAGCTGGTGTCGATGGTTACGGGGCGCTGGCGTGTGCCGGAGGACAAGGGATGAGCGGACTTATTACCCGGCGGCGGCTGGTGGCGGGCGGCGCGCTCGGCGTGGGCGCGCTGCTCGCCGGGTGCGATCGGGTCGTGCAGGCGCCCGCGGTGCGCAACATCCTGTTTTCGGGCGACGACCTGCACAAGGGGCTGCAACGCGCGATTCTGGGTCGCGGCGCGCTCGCGCGGGAATA
Source organism: uncultured Sphingomonadaceae bacterium (assembly GCA_946479505.1). Next base: position 23,723 of record CAMLGC010000027.1, on the reverse strand, counting down.
TGCGGCGTCCGACATGTCTCCGATTTTCCGATCGAACGGCACCGCGCATCCGAACACGCCCGAATATGCGGCGCTGCTCGCGAGCAACTTCGCCGATTACCGGCTGCGCGTCGGCGGACTGGTCGCGCGGCCGCTCGCGCTCAGCCTGGCGCAGCTTCGCAGCATCCCTGCGCGCACGCAGATCACGCGCCACGATTGCGTCGAAGGGTGGAGCGCGATCGGCAAATGGACCGGGCCGATGCTCGGGACCGTGCTCAAGGCCGCGGGCGTGCGGTCGAACGCGCGATACGTCGTCTTCCGGTGCGCGGACTCGATCGGCGGATCCAGATATTACGAGTCGATCGACATGGTGGACGCATTCCATCCGCAGACGATCCTCGCCTGGGGGATGAACGGCGCCCCCCTCGGGGTTCCGCACGGCGCACCGGTGCGACTGCGGGTAGAGCGGCAACTGGGTTACAAGCACGCCAAATATGTGATGGCGATCGACGCGGTGGCGAGCCTCGCCGATATCGGCGGCGGCAAGGGCGGATATTGGGAAGATTACGGCTATGCCTGGTATGCAGGGGTTTGAGGGCGGGATGCGGCTGCGGGTCATCGTCTGCCAGGGATCGGGAAACGACTTCCCGCTGATCGATGCGCGGGGGGACTCGCTCGATGACGAGATCTGGGCGGGCGTCGCCCGCGCGCTCGCCGATCGCACCGGTCCTGTCGGCGGAGACGGGCTGCTTCTCCTGACCGACGGCGACAAGCATCATGCCTTCGGGATGCGGATGTTCAATTCGGACGGGTCGGAGGCGGAGACGTGCCTCAACGGTCTGCGATGCGTGGCGCGCGCGGGATTCGAGGCACTGGGGATCGATCGCGCCACGGTCAGGCTCAAGACCTCGACCGCCGAGGTGGCGCGCGAACCGGAGATCGCGCCCGGCGTGGTGACGATCCGCGAGGTGGCGGGCCCGGCGGAGCTCGATGTCGGACGATGGCTCACCGGCGTCGAGCACGAGAATGTCCAGCGGCCGATCGCCGGGTTGCCGAGCAACCGCGCGTTCACTGCGGTGGCGATGCCCAACCCACACCTCGTCAGCTTCGTTGACGAGATCGACGAGGAGGAGCTGGTGGCGATCGGGCGCTTCGCCGAGCGTGCGCCGCCGCTTCTGCCCGAGCGCGCCAATGTGAGCTTCGTCGAGGTGCGCGGGCCCGAGACGCTGTTCGTGCGCACCTTCGAGCGCGGCGTCGGCCTGACCGATAGCTGCGGCAGTGCGATGGCCGCGTCGGTGTTTGCCGCGGCGCTCGCGGGACGTACCGAGTTTGGGCGCGAGATCACCGTGCTCAACCGCGGCGGGCTGGTGCTCGGCGCGGCGGAAGCGGACGGCATGATCCGCCTGTCGGGGAATGCGACGTGGGACTGGGAGGGGTCGGTCGACGTCGATCCGGGCACCGGCATGGCCGGCGAGGTCGAGGTCGAGCGCCACTATAACGACGAGATCGCCGCCTGGGCCGCGGTGGCGGAACGCGCCGCGGACGCGTGATCCGGAACGTGTCCCGCAATGGGACGTCTCATTCGTGAGACGCAACAGGATTTTCGTGCCGTTCCGAGCGGCGTAGAGCGAGAGGGTGACGGCGGCCCGATTTGGGCGATGCTTCCGGGGGAAGCGCCGGCCACGGGGGCCAGTCGGTTCCTGTGGTCGACGCGGCTTCGCTCGATCAATCGGTCCGCTGCCCGTCGTTGTCGCCGCTCAACCGCGGCGGCCCGACCAGTTTCGCCGACGCGCACCGGATCGCATCGGTGAGCCGCTCTTCGGCCTGCATGGCTATGCGACCCTCCATGCGGCGCCGGAGAGCGGACCCTGGCCCTGGTCCCCATCTGCGATCCGCTATCCGTAAGAATATGGGATCGCCGGCCAACGGTGCGGCGTTTGGCGCTAGGCATGGGTTTTCTTGCGGTTTACGATGATTCGCGATGGGGGTCGCGATCTCAAGGGCGGAGACGAACCGTGCGCAGGCGCTTGGCGTTGCGCTGAGCGCGGCGGCGTTCCTTGCCTATTTCGATCGCTACCTGCCCGCCGCGGGCGCAACCTTGCTCAAACACGAACTCGCGCTCACAGATGCCGAATTCGGGCTGGCGGCGACCACCCTGTTCGCGATCGCCTATGCCGGCACGAGTGCGCTCGCCGGGCTGCTGCCGCCAGCGGCGCGACGGTGGACCGTCGCGTGCGGGCTCGCTTTGTGGACCGCGGGGTCAGCGGCGCTCGCCTTCGTATCGTCCCTGGCCGCCTTTGCCGGCGCCGAGATCGCGATCGGGATCGGGCAGGCCTGCGTGCTGCCTGCCGCGGTGACGGTGCTCGCGGGCGCACGCGGCGCGACGCGGATCGGACGATCGACCTCGGTTTTCACCGTCGGCTCGACGCTGGGCCGATCGAGCTCGGTGCTCGTCGCCGGGCTGCTGATCGGGTGGTTGATGCACCGTGGCGCGACGGGCGGGGTGGTGCTCGAATCGCCATGGCGCGCGGCGTTCCTCTTGACCGCGGTGCCCAATCTGATTCTTCTCGGCTGGATCGCGACGCGCAAAAGCGGGGCATTCGCCGGAGAGCGCGCTTCGGAAGCGCAGCCCGACGTCATGCGGGTCGGGGGGGGGCGCCAAAGGATCGCGGCGCTGTTCGTCTCGGCAAGCGCCGCGATTCTGGTGTTGCAGGCGGTCGGCATCTGGTTCCCGACGCTGGTCGTGCGCAGCTACGGCGTGGCGCCGGGCGAGGCTGCGATCGCCGCCGGCGCGATAACCGTCGTCGCGGCGCCGGCCGGGCAGGCGTTCGGAGGCTGGCTGATCGACCGCCGACCCGCGCTTCGCGACGCGCCGACCGGATTGGTGACGGGCATGCTCCTGGTCGCCTGCGTGGCCTTGTGGATGCTGGTGCTCAACCCCGGATTGGCAATCAGCCTGGCGCTGCTCGGGCTCGTCGATCTTGCGCTCGGCGTTGCGTCGCTGGCGCCGCTCGCCGGAATACAGGCGCAGACCGGGGGTGCGACGCGCGGGCGAACCAACGGCCTGTTCTTCGCTGCAATCACCGTCACCGGATACGGACTGGGGCCGCTGGTGGTGGGGCTGCTCAGCGATGCCGGTCGAGCGGGCCCGACGGGGCTCGCATGGGCGCTGGGGATCGCCGCGACGGCGGCGGTGCTGGCCGCAGCCGCCGCGCATGCGCTGGCGGGCGGCGCGCAGCCCAAGGTGCGCGCTCAGTGACCGGGGCGCGATCGGGTCTCGGCTTCGACAGCGACCAGCTCGCCACGGCCGAGCGATTCGATGCCTATCGCGATCTCTATTCGCTCGGCGCCGAGGTACGCCAGGTCGGGCCGGCCTTCGCAGCGCGGATGCGGGGATGGCGCCTCGATCGCGCGGTGCTCTACGATCGCCGGCTGAGCGATGTCGCGCATGAGCGCGACGCGGCGCGCGTGCGCGCGACCGACATGGAGCATTTCACGCTGACGCTGGTTCGCGCGGGCGAATTCCATGTCGATCCCGGCAGCGGTTTCCGGCGGGTGCGCCCCGGCGAGATCATGGTCCTCGACATGACGCGGCCGATGCGCAACCGTTCGCTGGATGCGCACATCGTGACGCTGAGCATGGCGCGCGACCGCATCATGCGGGCGCGGCCATATCCGCGGCGGCTGCACGGCCATGTCATCGCCGCGGTGCGCGGTGCGCTCCTCGCCGACCACCTGCGCTCGCTTGCCGACCGCGGATCGCTGCTGACGCCGGCGATGCTCATGCCGATGTCGCGGATCACGCTCGACCTGTTGCGGATCGCGCTTGCCGATCGCGACGATCTCGAGATGGTGCGGCTCGATCCGCGCACCGAGCGTGTGGACCGGATGCGCGCCTATATCGAGGAGCATCTGACCGAGGCCGAGTTTGCGCCGCCTGCGCTGGTCGAGCGGTTCGCGCTCGCGCGTGCGACGCTCTATCGCGACTTCGAACCGTGGGGCGGGCCGGCGCACTATATTCGCCGGCGACGGCTGGAACGGCTGCGCGACCGCTTGCAGGATCCGAACGACCCGCGCTCGCTTGCCGAGCTCGCCGCGGCGCTCGGCTTTTCGGGCGAGAATATCGTGAGCGCCGCATTCCTCGACACCTTCGGGATACGGCCCGGCCAGTATCGGCGGCTTGCGCAGAGCGAGCCCGAGGAGGCGCAGTCGCGACGGCGGCTGAACGAATGGCAGTCGGTGCTGCGCTAGAAGGCCAGCCGAGCCGAGCGGCCGCCGCTGCTCACGCGCTGCGCCGTGCCTCCTCGCGTTTGCGTGCTCGCCGGAAGCGGTGGAGCAGGGGTTCGGTATAGCCGTTGGGCTGATCGAGCCCCTCGAACACCAGTGCGCGCGCGGCCTGAAAGGCGAGGCTCTCGCCCTCGCGCCCCGCCATGGGCGTGTAGGCGGGGTCGCCCGCATTCTGCGCGTCGACCCTGGCCGCCATCCGCAGCAAGGCGGTGTCGACCTCCTCGCGCGACGCGATGCCGTGGAGCAGCCAGTTGGCGATATGCTGTGAGGAGATGCGCAACGTCGCGCGATCCTCCATCAGGCCGATGTCGTGGATGTCGGGCACCTTCGAGCAGCCGACCCCCTGATCGACCCAGCGCACGACATAGCCGAGAATCCCTTGTGCGTTGTTGTCGAGCTCCTCGCGAACCTCTTCGGGCGTCCAATTGTGCCCGATCGCCAAGGGCGCCGTCAGCAGCGCATCGAGTGGCGCGACCGGCTCGCTCGCGCGCTCCGCCTGCCGCGCGGCGACATCCACCGCATGATAGTGCGTCGCGTGGAGCGTCGCCGCGGTGGGGGAGGGCACCCAGGCGGTGGTCGCGCCGGCGCGCGGATGGCCGATCTTCTCGGCCACCAGGCCGGCCATTCGATCGGGCGCCGCCCACATGCCCTTGCCGATCTGCGCGCGGCCCGAAAGGCCGCAGGCGAGGCCGATCTGCACGTTCCGGTCTTCATAGGCCGCGATCCACCCGGCGTGCTTCATCGCACCCTTGCGGACCATCGGGCCGGCGCGCATCGAGGTGTGGATCTCGTCGCCGGTGCGGTCGAGGAAGCCGGTGTTGATGAACACGATCCGGTCCTTCGCCGCGCGGATGGTGGCCGCGAGATTGGCAGAAGTGCGCCGCTCCTCGTCCATCACCCCGACCTTGATCGTGTGGCGCGCAAGCCCGAGGAAATCTTCGACCGCGTCGAACAGGCGATCGGTGAACGCGGCTTCGTCGGGGCCGTGGAGCTTGGGCTTGACGATATAGATCGAGCCCGCGCGGCTGTTGCGAAAGCGGCTGTCACCCCGAAGGTCGTGCAAACCGATCAGGCTGGTGACGATCGCGTCGAGGATGCCCTCGGGCGCCTCGCTGCCGTCGGGCAGCAGCAAGGCGGGCGTCGTCGTCAGCAGCCCGACATTGCGCACGAACAGCAGGCTGCGCCCCGGCAGCGTGAAGGGGCCCCCGTCGGGCGCGGTGTAGCGGCGGTCCTCGGCGAGGCTGCGGGCGACGGTGCGGCCCCCCTTTTCGAAGGTGGCCGTGAGCGTCCCCTGCATCAGGCCTAGCCAGTTGCAATAGGCGGCCACCTTGTCTTCGGCATCGACCGCGGCGATCGAATCCTCGAGGTCGCAGATCGTCGTTGCCGCCGATTCGAGGATCACGTCGGCGATCCCCGCCGGGTCGTTGCGGCCGATCGGGTGCGAACGATCGACCACGATCTCGATATGGAGGCCGTGATGGTTCAGGAGCAGGTTTTCGCCCGCGCGTCCGACGAGTTGTGTCGGGTCGGCGAGCGCCGGGGTGCCACCTTCCCAATGCTTCCATGAACCGGATGCGAGCGGCACCGCATCGTCCAGAAAATCACGCGCCCAAGCGATCACGCGCGCACCGCGCCGCGAATCGTAGCCACCCGCGGGCGGTGCGCCGAGCGCGTCGGTGCCGTAGAGCGCGTCGTACAGGCTCCCCCAACGCGCATTGGCGGCGTTCAACAGAAAGCGCGCGTTGAGAATCGGCACGACGAGTTGCGGCCCCGCGACCCGGGCCACCTCGTCGTCGACGCGCTCGGGCGCGATCGTGAAAGGCGCGGGCTCCGGGACGAGATAGCCGATGCCGCGCAGAAAGGCCTGGTATTCGGCCTGGTCGATCGACGCGACGGTGCGCGATCGATGCCACGCGTCGATCTCGGCCTGAAGCCGATCGCGCGTCTGGAGCAGCCGGCGGTTCTCGGGCGCGAACCGCGCGAGGATGTCCGCCGTGTCGCGCCAGAAGGCATCGGCATCGATGCCGATGCCGGGCAGCGCCTGCTCCTCGATGAAGCGGACCAGCACCGGCGCGGTGCGCAATCCCATCCGATCAATGCCGTTCTGCATCCACCGCCTCCGTCTCCCCACGCATCATAGACGGCGCGCCACTCGATCGGTAGAGGATCAAAACGAACGACAGCTTTTCACGGGAGGCAACAATCGACCCCGATGCCGCCCTGTTCGTCGATGTCGCCGCGGCCGGAAGTCTGAGCGCGGCCGCTCGCGCACGCGGCATTTCACCGGCGATGGTGTCGAAGCGGATCGCGCGGCTCGAGGCGCGGTTGGGGGTGCGGCTGCTCCACCGCACCACGCGCCGGCTCGACCTGACGCCACGGGGCGTGCGCTTTCACCGTGACATGGTCGCGGTGCTCACCGCCATTGCCGAGGCCGAGGCGCGCGTCATCGACGCGGGCGATACGGTGCGGGGACCGCTGCGGATGAGCGCGCCGACGTCGTTCGGCCGTCTGCACGTGGCGCCGCACCTCAAACCCTTTCTCGATCGCTATCCCCAGGTGGCGCTCCAGCTCGATCTGTCCGACGCGTTCGACGATCTCGTCGCGGCGCGCATCGATCTCGCTATCCGGATCGCCTCCGGCATCGCGCCCGGCCTGACCGCGCATCGCCTCGCGCCGAGCCCGCGCGTGCTGTGCGCGGCGCCCGCCTATCTTGCCGCGTGCGGTGCGCCGACGACGATGGACGCACTTGCCGAGCATCGCCTGCTCGCCGCCGACGGGCAGATGCCGTGGCGGCTCGCGGGACCCGACGGCCCCCGCGACGTCGTTCGCGCGAGCGCCGTTGGCACCAATTCGAGCGAAATCGTGCGCGAGCTCGCGCTCGCCGGAATCGGGATCGCGTTGCGATCGATCTGGGATGTCGGTGCGGAGCTTGCCAGCGGCCGGCTGATCCGCGTGCTGCCCGAATGGCGCGGATCGAGCGAGGCCGCGATCTACGCGGTCCACGTCCCCGGCCCGCTCCCCCGAGCCGCCGCGGCGATGCTTGATCATTTGCGCGCGCTGTTCTCCGACGGCCCACGAACGGCTTGAGAGATTCAGGCGATTCCCCGCCGCATCATCTGCCGAAGCCTGCCGGGCAACCATCGCGCCGCAAAGGCCATGCGCCTGGCGGTCGGGCCGACATAGGTGTGGACCCTATCCCCATGGACCGCGTCCCACGCGGCCTGCGCCACCGTTTCGGCCGGGGTCAGCTCAAGCCCGGCCTCCGCCACCGTCTCGCGAATGGTGCGGTTGGTGCCCGACACCCCGCCATCGAGCAGCGGCGTCTCGATGAAGCCGGGGACGATGTCGCGCACCTTGATGCCGTCGGCGTGCCATTCGCCGTCGAGCGCCTCCGTGAGCGCGCGCACCGCGAACTTGGTTGCCGAATAGGCGGCGAGCCCGGCGGAGCCGTAGATCGCCGAGGCCGACGCGGTGTTGAGCAGGCACGAACCCGGCGTCTTCGCGAGATAGGCATGGCCGATCCGCGCGCCGTTGAGCACGCCCACCAAGTTGACCGCCACCACCCGGTCGAGATCGTTGAAATCGGCCTCGGCGAGCGGCCCGCCCGCGGCGATTCCCGCATTGTTGAACAGCACGTCGAGGCGCCCGGTCTTTCCGGTGAAATCGTCGAGCGCGCCCACCCACGCCGCGCGATCGCGCACGTCCATGACGTAGGTCTCGGCGCCGTCGGGCAGCGATGCAGCGGTTTCGGCCAGCCCCTCGCGGTTCACGTCGGCAAGCGCGACGCGCCAGCCCCGATGCGCGAAGTAGCGTGCCGCGGCGCGCCCGATCCCCGACGCGCCGCCGGTGATGAAGATCGTCTTCTGCTCCCCCATCGCACCCCTCTTCTTTCTACGCCGCCGTCAGCGCCGCGGTGAAGCGCTCGCGCCACCACACGACGTCGCGGTCGCGGATGTCCTCGAACATCGGCCGCCAGCGCTCGATACGCTCCTTCCTGGGCATCGACAGCGCCTTGTCGATCGCGTCGGCGATGTCCTCGGCGCTGTACGGATTGATGAGCAGCGCGTTGGTGAGCTGCTCGGCCGCGCCGGCGAAGCGCGAGAGGATGAGCACGCCCGGGTCGGTCGGGTCCTGCGCCGCGACATATTCCTTGGCGACGAGGTTCATCCCGTCGCGCAGCGAGGTGACGAGCCCGATCCGCGCCGCGCGATAGACCCCGGCCAGCGTCTCGCGCGGATAGCCCTGGTTGACGTAGCGGATCGGCACCCAGTCGATATCGGCATAGGCGCCGTTGATCCGCCCCGAAAGCTGGTCGAGCGATTCGCGGATGTCGCGATAGGTATCGACGTCGGTGCGCGAAGGCGGCGCGATCTGGAGCAGATAGACGAGCGCGCGGCGGTCGGCATATTTGTCGAGGAACCGCTCGTAGCCGTGGAACCGCTCGGCAAGGCCCTTCGAATAATCGAGCCGGTCGACGCCGACGATCAGGCTGCGGCCGATCGCGCTTTCGAGCATGCGCATCCGCACGTTCTGCGCATTGCGGCTGCCGGCGCTGTCGATGAATTCCTTCGAATCGATCCCGATCGGGCAGGCGATCGCCCGGATCGTGCGGGCGCCGACCGTCAGCGTCTCGTTCGGTCCCAAGGTGCCGCCCATTTCGTGCGTCACGTAATGGCGGAACGATTCGAGCCATTCGTCGGATTGGAAGCCGATCACGTCATAGGCGAACAGCGCCTCGACCAGCCTCTTGTGATCGGGAAGCGCGACCAGCAGCCGGGTCGGCGGCCATGGGATGTGGAGAAAGAACCCCATCCGGTTTTCCAGCCCCTGCTGGCGCAGCAGCCAGCCGAGCGGGATCATGTGATAATCATGCACCCAGACGAGGTCGTCGGGCTCGATATGCGGGGCGATGATCTCGGCGAAGGTGGTGTTGACGCGCTCGTACCCGCCCTGGAACTCGCGCTCGAACTCGGTGAGATCGAGCCGGTAGTGAAAGAGCGGCCACAGGGTGCGGTTGGCGTAGCCGTTGTAATATTCCTCGATGTCCTGTTCGGAGAGGTCGATCGTGCCCGAGGTGACGCCGCCATAGGTCTCGAAATGGAGCTCGTGCCGGGCGCCGACATCGCCCGACCAGCCGAACCAGATGCCGTCGCTCTCCTTGAGCGCCGCGGTGAGTGCCACTGCGAGCCCGCCTTGCGCGGCGGGCTGTTCGGGCTTGGGCGCGGAGACGCGGTTCGAGATGACAATCAGGCGGCTCAGCGGATCGTGCTCCAGGGTTTGCTCAGCAGGACGGCGCAGTTGATCATCCCGACAAGCGAATAGGTCTGCGGATAGTTTCCCCACAGCTCGCCCGAGGCCGGATCGATGTCTTCGGAGAGCAGCCCCGCGCGCGTGCGCCGGGCGAGCATCTCCTCGAACAGGATGCGCGCATCCTCGTCGCGGCCGGTGAAGTGGAGCGCCTCGATCAGCCAGAAGGTGCAGACGTTGAACGCGGTGTGGGGCAGCCCGAAATCGTCCTCGGTCGCATAGCGCAGCATGAACGAGCCGCGCCGGAGGCCCTCCTCGACCGCGTCGAGCGTGCCGCGGAAGCGCGGGTCGTCGGGCGCGAGGAAGCGCAGGTCGAGAAGCTGGATCAGGCTCGCGTCGAGATCGTCGCCCGCGAAGGTGGCGGAGAGCCTGCCGGTCTCCTCACGCCACGCGGCGGTCTCGATCCGCGCGCGCATCGTGTCGGCACGGCTCTGCCAGAATTCGGTGCGCTCGACGAGTCCGAGCGCGGCGGCGGCGTTGGCGAGCCGGTCGCACGCCGCCCAGCACATCGCGGCCGAATAGGTGTGGACGTGGCTGCGCGTTCGCAGCTCCCACAGCCCCGCATCGGGCTGGTCATAGGCCTTCCACGCGCGCTCGCCGATCGGTTCGAGCGCCTCGAAATCCGCGACGCCCGAAACGCGCAGCAGCCGGCGGTCGAAGAATGCCTGGACGTTGGAGAGTACGATCTGGCCGTAGGCATCGTGCTGGACCTGCTCGTAGGCCTGGTTGCCGACGCGCACCGGCCCCATGCCGCGATAGCCGTTGAGGGCACCGGCCTCGCGCTCGATCAGGCGGGCCTCGCCGCCGACGCCATAGAGCGGCTGGATATGCCCGCCCGCGGCGTTATCGACGATATTGCGCAGATATTCGAGATATCCCTCCAAGACGTCGAGCGCGCCGAGCCGGTTCAAGGCCTGGACCGTGTAATAGGCATCGCGGATCCAGCAAAAGCGATAATCCCAGTTGCGGCCCGAATCGGAATGCTCGGGGATCGAGGTGGTGAGCGCGGCGACGATCGCGCCGGTCTCCTCGTGCTGGCACAGCTTCAAGGTGATCGCCGACCGGATCACCGCCTCCTGCCACTCGACCGGGATGGCGAGGCCGCGCACCCATTGCTGCCATTCCTCGGTGGTCCGCTCGAGCATGATCTCGAGCGCGGTGGCGATGTTGGCCGAGAAGCTCTCGTCGGGGCCGAGGAAGAAGTGCAGCGGCCGCTCGACGCGGAACATCCGCTCGTCCTCGACCCAGCCGACCGGCGCGGTCGTCGACAGGCGGAGCACGCTGTCGTCGAGCACGTAGCGGATATGGTTCGACCCGCGCGTGCGCTCGGCCTGCCGCTCGCCCCAGGTGCGTGCAGGCCGCAGCCGCACGCGCACGCGCGGGCTGCCGGCGACCGGCCGCACGATCCGCACGAACGCGACCGGGCGGTACATCCGCCCTTCGCGAGCAAAACGCGGGCAGAAATCGACCACCTCGATCGCGTTGCCCGCGGCGTCGGTGTGGCGCGTGACCAGGATCGGCGTGTTGCGCAGGTACGATTGCGTGGTCTCGACGCGGCCATCGAGGTCGACCTCCCAGAAGCCGTACGCGCCCTCGCCGGCGGGGGGCTTGTCGTCGAGCAGCGAGCAGAAGGCCGGATCGCCGTCGACCCGCGGGATACAGCCCCACACGAAGCGGCCCTGCCGGTCGACGAGCGCGGAGACCTGGCAATTGCCGATCGGCCAGAGGTCGAGCGTCGCGGTCATCGCGCAGCCTCCGCCAGCCAGTCGCGCACCGCCGCGACGTCGGGGAGGCGGTAGGACGCGGCGGTTTCGCGCGCGGCGCCGACAAGCACGCCCGCACCCCCAGCGGCGGCGCAGGCGGCGAACCCGGGCTCGTCGGTCAGGTCGTCGCCGACGAAGACCGGGCGGCATCCGGCGAACGGCGGCTCGTCGAGCATCGCCGCGATCGCGCTGCCCTTGTCGTGCCCCGGCAGGCGCAGCTCGACCATCATCTTGCCCTTCTGCACTTCGAGATCGTGCGCGTGCGCCAGCTTGGCGGCGAGCGCATGCGCTTCCTCCTCGACCCTCGGATCGAGCCGGTAATGCACCCCGACGCCGAGACTCTTTTCCTCGATGACAACGCCGTCGCGATCTCCGAAGCTCTCGACGATCAGCTTCTGCGCGGCATCGAGCGCCTCCGGCCGATCGGGGCGGGTGATGGCGCTGCCGATGTGCCGTGTCTCCGCGCCGTGGCTGCCGACCACCGCAAGCCGCCGGCTGCTCTCTCCCAGGAAGCCGTCGAGCTGCGCGACCGACCGCCCGCTGACGAGGGCGACGCGCTCGCCTAATCGGGTCGCGAGCCGATCGAGCAAGGCGGCGAGCCCCTGATCGACAGCGACCGCGTCGGGCCGGTCGGCGAGCTCGACGAGCGTTCCGTCGAAATCGAGAAAGAGGCAGGCGCCGTCGAGCAGGTCGCGCGCCGGCGGTTTCAGGTCGGTGGATGAAGCCATCGGCGCTTTCTTGGCAGAGGCGGGAGGGAGGGTGAAGCCCCCTACGCAGAGGAGGGCGGTGGAGTTCCCGTTTGTGTGATCCTCCCCTGCCAGGGGAGGGAAACCATCGGTGCAGCCGATGGTGGAGGGGGTCCCCGCTGGTGATTACACCCCTCCGTCAGCCCTGCGGGCTGCCACCTCCCCTTATAGGGGAGGATTTACTGCGCCCCATATCCCGTCAGCGAATACGGGCGATCCTCCACCGCGCTCGCCCACCTCTTGTTCGGCGTCGGCTGCATCACGAAGGTAAGCTTGCCGCCGTCGCGGATTTCCTTGTCGGTGATGAAGCTCCTCGTCAGCGGCTTTCCGTCGAGCAGCACCCGCCCGACATAGCGATTGGCATCGGAGAGGTTTTGCGCGCGCACGGTGAACTCCTTCCCATTGGGCAGGTCGAGCACTGCGCGGTTCACGAACGGCCGCCCGATCACGTACTGATTGCTCCCCGGCGCGACCGGATAAAATCCCATTCCGGTAAAGAACAGCCAGGCGGACATCTGGCCGAGGTCGTCATTGCCCGATAGCCCGTCGGGCGTCGGCTTGTACTGGCTCTTCACGATCTGCTTCAATCGCTCCTGCGTGCGCCACGGCGCGCCCGCATAATCGTACATATAGGCGACGTGGTGGCTCGGCTCGTTGCCGTGGATATATTGGCCGATCAGCCCGGCGATATCCTCGGCATGGCTGTAGTCGACCTTCGAATTGTCGAACTCGAACATCGCGTCGAGCGTCGCGATCGTCGCGGCGTCGCCGCCAAGCATGCGCACCAGCCCGCCCTCGTCGTGCGGCATGAACCACGAATATTGCCAGGCGTTCCCCTCGGTATAGTCGCTGCCATAGTTGATCGCGGTCGGGTCGAAGGGCGTGCGGAAGCTGCCGTCGCTCTTTCGCGCGCGAAGGAAGCCGGTCTTGGGATCGAAGCTGTTGCGCCAGTTGAGCGACCGCTTCTCGAACCGGTCCGCGATCGCGTCCTTGCCCATGGCGCGCGCCATTTGCGCGATCGTCCAGTCGTCGAAGGCATATTCGACCGTCTTCGATGCCGCCTCGGGCTCCTTGTCGATCGGCACGTAGCCGAGCGCCATATAGTCCTCGAGGTCGCCGTAGGGGCCATAGGTCGCGCTCGCGACCATCGCGTCGAGCGCTGCCTCGGCATCGAACCCGCTTATGCCCTTCATATAGGCGTCGGCGATCACCGGCACGGCATGATAGCCGATCATCGTCCACGTCTCGCGCCCCTGGAACTGCCAGACGGGGAGGATGCCGAACGGGCTCACCTGCTGGCTCGCGACCAGCGACTTGACGAAGTCGGCGTTGACCTCCTCGGGCTGGACGAGCGTGAGCAGCGGATGCTCGGCGCGGAACGTGTCCCACAGCGAAAAGGTCGAATGGACGGTGAAATCGGTGACGTGGACCGCATTGTCCGGCCCGCGCCAGCGCCCGTCGGCATCGCTCGACACCGACGGCGCGATCAGCGTGTGGTAGAGCGCGGTGACCATCATCGTGCGCATCGGCGCGTCGGCGGCGATCTTGACCGCGCCCAGCGCCTTCTCCCACGCCTTTTTGGTCTCCTCACGAATCGCGTCGAAATCGCCCGGCTCGGCGGCGAGGTTGTTCATGGCCCCGGCCTCATCGACCGAGGAGAGCGCGACCTTCACTTCGAGCGGCTGCGCAAGCCGCCCGAAATCGAGCCGCGCCACAAGTTCGCGCCCCAGCTTCTCGGCAAGATCGTCGCGCCCGCGGCCCGGCCCCTGGAAGCCCCGATAGGTCACGTCCTTCTCGGTATCGAGGAAGGTGTGTGTCACCAGCGGCGCCGAGAATTTCATCGCGAAATAGAGCTTGCGGTCGGGCGCCCAGCCGCGCGTCTGGCGCGTGCCGGTGATCGTGCCGTCGGGCCACAGCCGGATCGAAGACCACAAGGTCTTGCCCGGATAATCGTAGAGCGAGGTGCGCAGGTCGAGCACCAGATGCGCCGCCTGGTCGGCCGGGAAGGTGTAGCGATGGACGCCGACGCGCGTGCCCGCGGTCATCTCGGCGCGAATGCCCGAATCGGCGAGCGTCACCGCATAATAGCCTGGATGTGCAACCTCGGTGTCGTGGCTGAACCGCTGGCGATAGCCGCTGTCGGGCGTGTCGGGCGCGCCCGGCTCCAGCGGCACCGTGTCGCCCGCGACCGGCATCACCAGGAAATCGCCGAGGTCCGAGTGGCCCGCACCCGAAAAGTGCGTGTGGCTGAACCCCTGGATCGTCTCGTCGTCGTAGCGATAGCCCGCAGCGTGACCGTAGCAGTCGCGCACCGTGCAGGTCGTGTCGGTATCGGGGCTCAACTGCACCATGCCGAACGGCGCCACCGCGCCGGGAAAGGTATGCCCCTCTCCGCCGGTGCCGATGAACGGATCGACCGTCTCGTAGGCGGAGGGCACCTCCTGCGCGGCGAGCCGCACCGGCAGGAACAGGGCGGCGGCCAGGAGCGGCCGGGCGATGCGGAGGGCGTGGATGAGCATGGCGCCGGTTAAAGCCAACCCTCGCGCCCGGCGCAAGGACAGGGCGGCTTGCATCTTGCCGTCCGAAGGCATAGAGCGCGCGGCTTCGGTCGGGGCGTAGCGCAGCCTGGTAGCGCATCACACTGGGGGTGTGGGGGTCGCTGGTTCGAATCCAGTCGCCCCGACCAATCTTCTTCCATCCGTCGTCGAAGCCGAGCGCGAAGTTGACGAAACTGTCGCGAACAGGCCTTGCGAAGCGTCTGTGTAACCGGTTACACGGAAGCCCGAGGCGGCGCATGCCGCGGATCAGGGAGAGAGGAATGCCCCATAAGCAACCGGCGCGTGTCGGTGCGCCGCGCCCCCATCGGCGCGAGCTTCTGACCACGACGATGCTGCTGGGGGGCGGCCTCCTTTCGGGCTGCGCGCCGATGGCGACGCCTTCGGGCGGCGGCGCGCTTGCCGGCGAGGCGTTGATCGACGACGTCGCGAAGCGCACCTTCGACTTCTTCTGGGAAACGACTAATCCGGCGAACGGCCTCGCGCCCGACCGGTTTCCGTCGAAGAGCTTCGCCTCGATTGCGGCCGTGGGCTACGCGCTCACCGCCTATCCCTACGGTGTCGAACAGGGCTGGGTGACGCGCGAGCAGGCGCGCGAGCGCACGCTCGCCACCCTGCGCTTCTTCTGGAACGCGCCGCAGGGACCCGAGCCGACCGGCGTTACCGGCTACAAGGGTTTCTTCTACCATTTTCTCGACATGGAAACCGGGCTGCGCTTCCGGAACACCGAGCTGTCGACGATCGACACCACTTTGCTGTTCGGTGGCGTCCTCTTCGCCGGGCAATATTTCGATGCCGACGAGCCAGGCGAGGCGGAGATCCGGGATCTCGCGCAACGGCTGTACGAACGCGCCGACTGGGGCTGGTTCGTCCAGGACAAGCCCGTCGTCTCGATGGGCTGGCACCCCGAATCAGGTTTTATCGACGCCGATTGGGTCGGTTATAACGAGGCGATGCTGCTCTACGTGCTGGCGCTCGCGTCGCCGACGCACCCGCTGCCGCCCGAGGCATGGACGGGCTGGACAGCGGGCTATGCCGAGGACTGGATCACGGCCCACGGCCAACACTATCTCGGATTCCCGCCGCTCTTCGGGCACCAGTACAGCCACGTCTGGATCGATTTCCGGGGCATCCAGGATGCAGCCATGCGCACCGCTGGGCTCGATTATTTCGAGAACAGCCGGCGCGCCGCACTCGCCCAGCGCGGCTATGCCGCGGCCAACCCGATGGGCTGGCGCGGCTATGACGCCAATGTGTGGGGCCTCACCGCGTGCGATGGGCCGGGCGGGGGCAAGAAGCTCTACAATGGCGAGGAGCGGACCTTCCGCAGCTATTCGGCGCGCGGCGTCGGCGGGCCGCACGCGTTCGACGACGGCACGATCGCGCCGACCGCCGCGCTCGGCTCGATCGCCTTCGTTCCGCAAGAGGCCAAGGCCGCGGCCGAGGCGATGGTCGCGCGCTACGGCCGGCGGCTCTACGGCCGCTACGGCTTCCTCGATTCGTTCAACCCGAGCTACTCCTGGGCATCGCCGGTCGATCATTCGATCACCGACCCCGAGCTCGGCTGGTTCGATCAGGATTATCTCGGCATCGACCAGGGCCCGATCCTCGCAATGATCGCCAACCATCGCACCGATTTCGTTTGGAAACACATGCGAGGTCATCCCGCGATCGTAACGGGGCTGAAGCGCGCAGGCTTCACCGGCGGCTGGCTCGACCGGGCAGCAACAGGGACACGACCATGACCAAGCTGACCACCACGCGCCGCGGCGCGATCACGGGGGCGCTCGGCCTCGTCCTGCTGGCGAAGACCCCCGCGGTGGCGCGCGGGCTCGGCGCGACGCGCGCGACGCCGGCGTTCATCGACGACCTGATCGGCAGGATGACGGTCGAGGAGAAGGCCGGGCAGCTTACGCTGATGGCGGCCGCCCTGGGCGGCGCGGCGGCGAGCGCGCTCAACCCGGTGACGACCACGCCCAATATCGAGCAGCAGATCGCCGAGGCGCGCGCGGGAAGGCTGACCGGCGTGTTCAACGGCCGCGGCGCCGACTATGCGCGCCGCCTCCAGGACGCGGCGATGCAGTCGCGGCTCAAGATCCCCGTGATCGTCGCCGCCGACATCATCCACGGCCACCGTACCGTCTTCCCCGTGCCGCTGGGCGAGGCGGCGAGCTTCGAGCCCGATCTGGCCACGCGCACGTCGCGCGTCGCGGCGGTCGAGGCGTCGGCGGCGGGAATCGACTGGACGTTCGCGCCGATGGTGGACATCGCGCGCGACGCGCGCTGGGGCCGCGGCGTCGAAGGCGCGGGCGAGGACCCCTATCTCGGCAGCCTGTTCGCCGCCGCGCGCGTCAAGGGATTCCAGGGTATGGGCCTCGCGCAGGACGACACCGTCGCGGCCTGCGCCAAGCATTTCGCCGCTTATGGCGCGGCCGAAAGCGGGCTCGACTACAATGCGGTCAACATTTCCGTTCGGCGGCTGAAGCAGGTCTATTTCCCGCCCTTCCGCGCCGCGCTCGATGCGGGGTGCCCGACGGTGATGGCCTCGTTCAACGAGATCAACGGCGTGCCCGCGCATGCCAACCACTGGCTCTTGACCGAGGTGCTGCGCAAGAGCTGGAACTTCGGCGGTGTGGTCGTCTCCGATTATACCGGCGACATGGAGCTGATCGCGGCGGGCTACGCCAGTGACCCGCGCGACGCGGCCAGGAAGGCCTTCCTCGCGGGCGTCGATATGAGCATGCAGTCGCATTACTATATGGACCATCTGCCCGATCTGGTCGCGTCGGGCGAGGTGCCGATGGCGCGGCTCGACGAGGCGGTGCGGCGCGTGCTCGAGCTCAAGGCCAAGCTCGGGCTGTTCGACAATCCGTACCTGCGCATCCAGCCCGGCCGCGAGCAGGCCCGCGTGCGCACGCCCGAGCATCTCGCGCTGTCGCGCGAGGCCGCACGGCACGCGATCGTGCTCCTCAAGAACGAAGGCGACCTGCTGCCGCTGTCCAAGAGCGGCAAGCGGATCGCGCTGATCGGACCGTTCGCGAGCGGCCAGCACGACCTGGTCGGCCCTTGGAACGTCTATGGCGACGACAAGCAGGCAGTCGATCTCGAAACCGGCATGCGCGCGGCGATGGGCAAGGGCGCGTCGCTCAGCGTGACGCAGGGCTCGGGCGTGGACGAGCCGGTGTCGGGCGGGATCGAGGCGGCGGTCGCGGCGGCGAAGGCAGCGGACGTGGTCGTTCTCGCGATCGGCGAGAGCACCAACATGTCGGGCGAGGCGCAGTCGCGCGCGTCGGTGACGATCCCCGAACCGCAGCAGGCGCTCGCCGAAGCGGTTGCGGCCACCGGCACGCCCGTCGTGGTGCTGCTCAAGAACGGCCGTGCGCTCGCGCTCGAAGGCGCCGTCAAGGATGCGCCGGCGATCGTCGTGAGCTGGTTCCTCGGCAGCGAAAGCGGCCCCGCAACCGCCGACGTGTTGTTCGGCGGCTTCGCGCCCTCGGCGCGGCTGCCGGTCAGCTTCCCGCAGCTTTCGGGGCAGGAGCCCTATTATTACGCGCATAAGCCCAGCGGCCGCCCCAACCCGCCCGGCAAACCTCCGGAAGCGTACAAGACCCATTTTCGCGGCATCCTCAACACGTCGCTCTATCCGTTCGGGCACGGGCTCACCTATTCGACGATCGCCTATGGAGTCGTCGACGCGGGTTCGGGGACGCTCGGGTGGGACGGCAAGCTCTCCGTCAGCGCCACGATCGCGAACACCGGCACGCGCGCGGCCGAGGAGGTCGTCCAGCTCTACATTCACGACCGCACGGCGAGCATCACCCGGCCGGTGCGTGAGTTGAAAGGCTTCCGAAAAATCGCGCTCAAGCCCGGCGAGCGCCGCACGGTGACCTTCACGCTGACGCGGTCGGATTTGATGTTCGTCGGCCCCGAAGGGCAATGGACCGCCGAGCCGGGTCTATTCGACGTCTGGATCGCCCCTTCGGCCGAGGCGGGCGAGCCTGCACGCGTCACGCTGACCCGCGCCTGAAACAGGAGAAGCCGATGTTCCGCCTTCGTCTCGCCGCTTCGGTCGCGCTGCTCGCGCTCGCCTGGCCTGCGCACGCCGCCGACAAGGCCGATCCGCTCAGGGTGATGACCTTCAACGTGCGCCTCCCCGCCGATGACGGCGCGAACGATTGGCCGCACCGCCGCGACCTTTTCGTCGAGACGATTCGAGAGGCGCATCCCGACGTGTTCGGCACGCAGGAGCTTCACCAGGAGCAGGGCGATTACATCATTGCCCACCTGCCCAAATACAATTGGTTCGGCACCGATCGCCGCGGCGGGCACGACGATGAGCATATGGGCATCTTCTATCGGCGCGACCGGTTGAAGCTGCTCGACCTCGGCAATTTCTGGCTATCGGACACGCCGGGTGTGCCGGGCAGCAACACCTGGGGGCACCCCTATCCGCGGATGGTCACCTGGGGGCTGTTCGAACGCAAGGCCGATGGCAAGCGCTTCTACATGTACAACACGCATCTCCCCTACAAGGCCGAGGACGAAGATGCGCGCACCAAGGGCGCCGAGCTCATCCTGTCACGGATCAAGGCGCTGCCGCCCGGCGTCCCCTTCGTGCTGACGGGTGACTTCAACACCTCGCCCGACAGCGAGACGCACCATATCCTGACGACCATGCTCACCGATGCGCGCGAGGCGGTGGCCGACCCCAAGGGCCCGGCCGAGACCTTCCACAATTTCACCGGCACGCCCGAGGGGCGGATCGACTGGATCCTGTCCCGGGGCTTCGATGCTCTGGGTGAGCAGACGATCACCACGCATCGCGGCAGCCACTATCCCTCGGACCACTTCCCCGTGATGGCGACCTTGGTGTTTTCGACGGTGCCGTAAAAATTCGCGCTTTGCGGTAGCTGCGAAAGCAGGAATCCGCAGCCGCAAGTCCAATCCCGCGAAATCGTCATCCCCGCGAAGCGGGGACCCAGCTCCTTCGCTTTGCTCATGCGCGGCGGTGGGAGATGGTTCCTGTTTTCGCGGAAATGCCGAAACGGATGGGTTCGCCTTTCGCACCCAAAAAAATGGCGCGCTCCCGAAAGGGAACGCGCCATCGAGGTGAGGAGGGGAAGGGCCTCCTGACTCTTAGAAGCTGAATCCGGCGGTCAGCTTGATCGTGCGCGGCGGGTTGCCGCCGATATTGAACCCCGTCCGTTCGAGATAATTCTCGTCGTTCGGATTGCCGACGAAGTTCACGTAGTTGCGATCGTTGAAGACGTTGAGCACGTCGACGCGGAACCGGATCTGCGTCTCGTCGGTGGGGAAGCCGATCGGGACGTATTTGGTCACCGCCAGATCGAGCTGGCGCAGGCCCCAGCGATCGCCGTTGCCATCCGCCTCGCGCGACACCGCGCCGACCGACGGATCGGGGAAGCCGGTGCGAACGAACGCGGCGACATAGGGCGGCGAGGCGAGCGTGAACTTGCCCGACAGCGCGAAGTCGAGCGGCAGATCGACGCTGCCCGCCGCGACGAAGCGATGCTTGCGCACCCCAAGCGACCGCATGAACGGATATGCTTCGGTGGTCGGGAAATCGAACGAGAAGGTCTCGCCGAACGCCCGGTTCTCCAGCGCCTCGGTGTACGTGTACGTCGCCGTCAGGCTCCACGGCGATTCGTGGGTATATTGCTTGGTCAGCTTGAAATAGGCCGAGTCCGCCTTGGTCTCGAGCCCGTTGGTGCCGAGCAGCAACGAGCCGAATCCCGGCGGCGGGAAGCCGAACGGCGATCCTGGAATGCCCGTATCCGGGTTGAGGATGAAGAAGTTGCCGTCGGCGTCGCGGTTGCCGAGCAGAAACGCAAACCCGTCATGGCTCGCGATGTGGCTATAGCCGATCTCGGGCTCGAACAGGCCGAACCGGCCGCGCACGCCTAGGCTGAACTGATCCGAATAGGGCAGCTTGAGATCGTTGTTGATGAGGTGCAGCTCGCGAGCACCCGACGGGCCTGCGCCTGCGAGGAGCTGCTGGCGGCCCTCCTCGGTCAGGTAGATCGGATCGAACGCAACGCAGGTCGCGCTAGGATCGCAGGTGTTGGCGGGATCGCCCGTGATGAAGTTGAACGTTCGCGTCGAGAACGATCCGGTGCTGATCTCCTGCTGGATGAAATCGAACTGGTTACGATCGTACGAGCGGCCATAGCCGCCGAACACCGCGAACCGGCCCTGATCGTCGAGCTCGTAGGTGAAGCCCAGCCGCGGCTGGATCGCGCCCGTGAACGGATGCCGATTGTTGCCGGTCGAGATATAGTCGCGGATATCGTAATCGGTGTTCTGGATGTTCGGCCAATTGGTGAGCGCGTCCACCGCATCCTGCGGCGTCACGAAGTCGAGATAGGACGGCGTCTCCTCGTAATCCCAGCGCACGCCCAGGTTGAGCGTCAGCCGATCGGTGACCTCCCAATCGTCCTGGATATATGCGCCGAACTGGAAATTGTCCGATGTGACGGTGGGCTCGCCGCTGCCGGTGCCCGCCGCAAACTGAACGCGGTACGGGATTTCGTCGTTGAAGGTACCGCCGTTCGGGGTGAACGCCGCGTTGTAGGTATATTGCGGGTTGAAGTTGTTGAGCGTCGCGGCCTTGAGCTTGACCCACTTCGCCTTGACGCCGGCCTTGATCGTATGGCCGGCGAGGCCCGTGTAGGTGAAGTCGTCCGAAACGGTCCAGCCCTTCTGGCCCTTGTCCTGGAAATTGGCGCTGCCGCCGATGCGGAAAAGGCCGGTGTTCAGGTTTTCGCCCGGGTTCCTCGGATCGTCGCCGTTGAAATTGAAGATGCTGCCGGGCGCGAACAAGGCAGGCTGCGGCGCCCAATGGACGTCCTCATAGGCGAGCTTGAGGTCGTTGATCCAGGTGTCCGCGCTGTGCTGCCAGCGCGCGAGTCCGCGCCACTCCTCGGTATCGACGAGGCTGCGCGATTCCTCGGCGGTGCTGCCGCTGTTGAGGTTCTCGCCCGTCTCGTTGCGATACTTGACCGAAAATTCGATCAGGTCCTCGGTCGTCGGCACGACGTCGATCTTGCCGAAATAGAGGTCTTCGTTGAAGTCGCGGTTGGTCGTCCCGAAAATGCCCTGATATTCGCTCGGGAAGAAGCTCACCGGCAGATTGCCGCCCGGCGTGATCTCGACCGGAACCTGCTGGCGCTTGCCTTCGTACGTCACGAAGAAGTGCGCGACGTCCTTGATGATCGGGCCGCCCAGCGCACCGCCGAACTGCAGGTCCTGCGTCTTCACCTTCTCGCGGTTGTTGAACAGCTCGTCGGGGGTCTTCTCGCGCAGGTCCTGGTTGGTGAAGTCGATGAAGCCTTCGCCGTGGAACTGGTTGGTGCCCGATTTGGTGACCGCGGTGATCGCGACCGAGCTCACCTGGTCGAACTCGGCCTTGTAGTTCGAGCTGATGACCCGGTACTCGCCGACCGCGAGCTGCGGGAACGGGTTGCCCTGCGTCGAATCCTGGCCGGTGATGCCGTTCTTGAGGACATAGTCCTTCTGGCCGACGCCATCGATATAGACGTTGACGGTGCGGCTGTCCTGCGCGCCGCCCTGGATGCGCGAATTGCCGTTGCTGCCGGTGACGAACTGCACGCCGGGCGCGAGATCGGCGAAGGCGAGGAAGTTGCGGTTGTTCTGGGGCAACTGCTCGATCATCCGCTGCGAGATGACGACGCCGATCTCGCCGCCCTCGAGCGTCTGGAGCTTGTTTGCGGTAACCACGATGTCCGCGGGCGCGCCCGTGATCTCGGTTCCGGTCTCGGTGGGCGGCGCGTTGGCCGCGGTCGGCGCTGCCGTTTCGGCGAGGTCGAAGTTGAGCTCGGCGGTCTGCGCGACCTGGAGCGTGAACACATCGGTTCGGCGAACGCCCGACGGGGTCGTTACTTCGAGGCGATAGTCGCCCGGGCGCAGCGACGGGAAATTATAGTCGCCCGCAGCGCTTACCGGCGAGGTGCGGCGATAGCCGGTCGCGACCTCGACGGCGGTGACCTGGGTGGCGACGGGCTGGCCGTTCTCGGTGATCGTGCCGCGCAGCGACGCGGTCGAAACCTGCGCCGCGGCGGGGGTGGCGAGCAGCGCGCCCGATGCGGTGCCGAACAGCAGCGCGGCGGCGAGGCGCAACCGGCGGCTGCGCGAAGAGGTGGTGTTAGAAATCATTGCATGTTCTCCCCCGTTCCGACCTTCTCGAGGCGTCGGTACGTTCGTCTGGTTGATCCGCCGGCGATGCGCCGCATTGCCGGAAACGTCCGTGAGGCGGCTTGGATGCTTGTTCTTGGCGCACGCCTTTCCGCGCCGCGGGTGGACGATAAGAATGTCATGTGCGCTGAGCCGGTTCGCATCCTTCGCTCCGATCCAAGGCTCTTGCGGCCTGTAACCGGTTCCATCGGCTCTGTAACCGTTTCCACGCCGACCGCGCAAGAGGCCCGCGCGCTTTCCGTGCGGCTGTTGCATTTGTGCCGCGCATCGGCGCCGCGCTTGACTCCGCCACGCACATCTATAGGGCCGCCGGCGGGCCACGCGGTCCCAACGCCGCGCGTGCTCTCTGCAAGGAGAGTCTGACATGACTGACACCAATGTTACCGACGCCACCCGTGCGTCCGCAAAACCCGCCACCAAGCCTGCCCGCCCGTTCTTTTCCTCGGGCCCCTGCGCCAAGCCGCCGGGCTGGGACGTTTCCAAACTCGCCACCGACGTGCTCGGGCGCTCGCACCGCTCGAAGCTCGGCAAGGCGCGCCTTGCCCGCGCGATCGACCTGACGCGGGAGGTGCTCCAGGTGCCGGACACGCACCGGATCGGCATCGTGCCGGCGTCGGATACCGGCGCGGTCGAGATGGCGATGTGGTCGCTGCTGGGGCCGAAGCCGGTGCAGGTGCTCGCGTGGGAGAGCTTCGGCGAGGGCTGGGTGACCGACGCAGTCAAGCAGCTGAAGATAGAGCCCGAGGTGCTCAAGGCACCCTATGGCGAGATCGTCGATCTGACGCAGGTTCGGTCCGAAGCCGACGTCATCTTTACCTGGAACGGCACCACCTCGGGCGTGCGTGTGCCGAATG
>CAMLGC010000026.1 GCA_946479505.1 uncultured Sphingomonadaceae bacterium | reverse complement strand
GGGATAACCGCTGAAAGCATCTAAGCGGGAAGCCTCCCTCGAGATAAGATTTCATAGGACGGTCGGAGACCACGACCTTGATAGATCGGATGTGGAAGCGCGGTAACGCGTGGAGCTAACCGATACTAATTGTCCTATTCGCGCTTGAGAGTCCCACCATCAACGACAGCCCTGGGCCTTGCCCGGAGCCGTCGTCGGCGTGGATGACGATCACAGCCAGACGCCGAACACCAAGTAAGGCTGCATCGATTTTAGAACCGTGTTTTCGCACAATGGGCCTCGTCGAAACGATTGTTTCGACGGGAACCCGCCGCACCGGCTTCATTGCCTGGTGGCCATAGCGTCAGTGTCCCACCCGATCCCATCCCGAACTCGGCCGTGAAACCTGACCGCGCCGATGGTACTATCGCTCAAGCGATGGAAGAGTAGGTCGTCGCCAGGCATTGCAGCCGGTGCGGGCGCAAAGCACGTTTCTTCACGAACCCATTCACATGTCTTTTCCACCTTCGACGCGGGGTGGAGCAGTCCGGTAGCTCGTCAGGCTCATAACCTGAAGGTCACAGGTTCAAATCCTGTCCCCGCAACCACACAAAAGCCCGTCAGGCGATACGCTTGGCGGGCTTTGTCGTGTTCGGGGTGACCCTGAACGCCTTGATGCGCCAGATAGCGGATATTAACCTCCGCGCATCAGTCTTTGCCTGATGCGTCGCGCGAATGTCGAAATGGTGGAAGGCTGATATGGGTCGGTGCTCGTGACCATTAGCCGAGCCGAAGCGTGCATGCCGCCGCTATCTGCGACGGCGGCGCGGGTTTCGCGGGCCACGATCAACAAAAGCGCGGACCGGATTTTTGCCGAGGCGAACTATGTCGCTGAGGTCATAGTCGTGAGATCCCCGAGATTTCGGTTGCTCGTCGACAAGAGCGAACCTCCGCCGGGTCTGCTGCGCGTAACAGCTATCATCAAGGGCATCCCGCCGCCGCTGCTCAGCGTGCCGCGCCCTGATCCCTGTCTGCTGTACTTTGGGAGAGTTGGCGAGCGGTGGATCGTATTCGCTCGCTCACGGAGCGCTTTTCCTTTGCCGCTTGGACCGCAAGTGGTTGCTTCGCTCAGGCACAGAAATATCGGACACTGGAGCGACGTCGGCGACTGAATTCGGTTGGCGGCCAGGAAATGCCACGGCTAACGACGCAACGCCGCTGTTCTACAGACGCCCCATTTGATAAAACCTCGATGATATCGAGTGCCGTCTTACTCGATCGGGCAAGCTGGCGGCGCCACCCTTCTATCCGATTAAGCTTCGCGTGGTTTTCCCGGAACCTTCGGAATTTTCGGCCGGGATCGCCGTGCGCTCGCCGCCGTTCAACCCCCGCGCGCCTGCTCCACCAGCAGCTTGTCGATCCGCCGTCCGTCGAGATCGACGATCTCGAACCGCCAGCCCTGCTCGACGAAGCTCTCGCCTTCGCCGGGTAGATGCCGGAACGCCGCGAGCGCGAGGCCAGCGACGGTTGCATAGTCGCGATCCTCGGGGAGCGAGATGCCGAGCCGGTCGGCGAGCATGTCGGCGGCGAGATTGCCCGAGACGAGCAGCGAGCCGTCGTCGCGCTCGACCAGCGAGGGCGCATCCTCGGGATGCGCATCCGAGGCGAACTCGCCCGCGATCGCGATCAGCAGGTCGGCGGGCGTCACCAGCCCTTCGAAATGCCCGTATTCATCATGGACGAGCGCCACCGGCACATCGGCCTGCCGCAGCGCGCCGAGCGCATCCATCGCGTCGAGCTGGTCGGGAATGACGGGCGCCGGCCGCATCAGCGCGCGCAGGTCGAGCGCGCGGCCTTCGAACAGCGCGGCGACGATATCGCGCGCCTGGACGACCCCGATCACCGCATCGATCGAGCCTTCGGCGACCGGCAACCGCGTATGCCCGCTCTCCAGCAGCGCCTCGCGAATTCCTGCCGCATCCAGATCGACGTCGAGCCAGTCGACCTCGGTTCTGGGCGTCATCACCTCGCGCACCGGCCGGTCGGCCAGCCGCACCACGCCCGATATGATCGAGCGTTCATGCTCCTCGAGCACGCCCGATCGCGACGCCTCGGCGACGATCAGGTGGAGCTCCTCAGCGGTGACATGGCTGTCGGATTCGCGCGACATGCCAAGCAATCGGAAGAGCAAGGCGCTCGTCGTGTCGAGCAGCCACACGAGCGGCGCCGCGATCCGGGCGAGCCAGCGCATCGGCAGCGCCATCGTCGCCGCGATCGGCTCGGGCGAGCGCAAGGCGATCTGTTTGGGCACCAACTCGCCGACGACGAGCGAGGCGTAGGTGGTGAGCCCGATCACCGCCACGAAGCCCAGCGTGGCTGCCGTATCCGCGGGGATACCGAGCCGCGCCAGCCGCGCCGCGACCGGCGTGCCCAGGCTCGCGCCCGAATAGGCGCCGGCAATGATGCCGATCAGGGTGATGCCGACCTGCGTGGTCGACAGGAACTTGCCGGGGTCGGCGGCGAGCGCGAGCGCGGCGCGAGCGCCCGGCTTGCCAGCGCGCGCCATCGCCTCCAGCCGCGCCTTGCGCGACGAGACGATCGCGAGCTCGGTCATCGCGAACACGCCGTTGACCACGACCAGCGCCAGAATGATCGCGACGTCGATCCAGGGGAAGGGAGGAAGCGGTGGCATGGCGCGCCAACGCTCTTTGGCGTGTTTCTGTCGTCTCCACAACCGCGCGATCAGCGGCGGTTCAAATCGCATGCGGAACAATGCGCGGCGGGGTGGATTGAGTCGGCGACCGTCCGTGCGGGGGCGCGCGGCGTGAAAGCGTTTTGAGGAGGAACAAGCGAATGCGTATTTCGACCAAGCTGATGGCTGCCGCGGCGCTCGGTGCGCTCGTTACCACCGCCGCCTGCACCACCGATCCCTATACCGGCCAAAAGCGGATATCAAAGGCCGCGATCGGCGGTATCGGCGGTGCGCTGGGCGGCTATCTGCTCGGCGATCTCGTCGGCGGCCGCCACGATCGCACCGAGAAGATCATCGGCGCGGGCATCGGCGGGCTCGCCGGCGCGGGCATCGGCCTCTACATGGACAAGCAGGAGCGCGATCTGCGCGCGCGCACCGCCGGCACCGACGTGCAGGTGATCCGTCAGGGTGACGACCTCTTGCTCAACATGCCATCGGGAATTACGTTCGCCTATGACAGCGCGACCGTGATGCCGCAGTTCCAGAACACGCTCGATCAGGTCGCGCAGGTGCTCTCGCAATACGACCAGACCTATATCGACGTGTACGGCCATACCGATTCGACCGGCAGCGACGCCTATAACCAGGATCTTTCCGAACGGCGTGCCGCATCGGTCGCCGCCTATCTCGAATCGCGTGGCGTCCAGTCGGCGCGCATCGGCACGCGCGGCTTTGGCGAGACCCAGCCGATCGCCTCGAACGACACCGAGGAAGGCCGCGCCGCCAACCGGCGCGTCGAAATCAAGATCGTGCCGATCCCGGAGAGCGACCTGCGCTGATCGCAGCCGCCTTCCTGTCCTCACCCTTCGGGGCTTCGCGCCTCCTGCCTCTCCTGATGGGAGTGGGAAGGGTGGGGACGGTGATCTACGCTTCGAGCGCCGCCGCCAACCACTCCGGCCGAAGCGCATCGCCCAGCGCCTCCACCCGCCGATGCTCGACCATCAGCCCGAGTTCAGGATAGGTCGCCCGCGTCCGCGGCCCCGGCTCGCCGAGCGGCGCGACCACCAGCCGCCGATTGACCTTGCTGCGATAGTGCATTCGCGCGGTGTTCTCCTGACCGACATAGCAGCCCTTGGCGAAGCTGACCCCGTTCAATTCGGTGGCGTTGCATTCAAGCCACAGCGTCTCGCCCGACCCGAGCTCGGCGACGCCCTCGGTCACACCGAGCCCCAGCCGGTGCGCGCGCCAGCCCTCGGTGGCCGGCCCTGTCCCACCCAGCCAGCGGCGGCCGAGCATGGGCAGGCGCGGATCGGGAGCGCCCTGCGAGCCCTCTGCCGACCAATGCACCGCCCCCGCTGCGGGCTCGATCGTGATCGCGCGCCGAAGCCGATAGAGCGTCAGCCGCCTGGCCAATGCCGCCGCCTGCTCGGCCTCGCAATCGACCAGCACGGCGTCGCCGTCGGCCCAGAGCAGAAAGTCGAACAACGCCTTGCCCTGCGGCGTCAGCAGCCCCGCCCAGATCGGCGCGGACCCATCGAGCACGGCGACGTCATTGGTGACGAGCCCTTGGAGGAATCCGCGCACGTCATCGCCCGCGACCCGGATCAGCGCGCGATCGGCAAGAAAGGTTGCTGGGGTCATGCACCAGAGGTAGGCGCATGGCCTGCCGAACCCAAGCCCCCGCTGGCGCAACCGCGGTCGCGGGAATAGAGGGGCGGGCATGACCGAGCGCCTGACGATCCGCCGCCCCGACGACTGGCATGTCCACCTGCGCGATGGCCCGATGCTGGAGGCCGTCGCCGGCTACACTGCGGCCCAGTTCGCCCGCGCGATCGTGATGCCCAACCTGTCCCCGCCGGTGACCTCGATCGCTGCTGCCGAGGCGTATCGCGCCCGCATCCTCGCCGCGCTTTCCGAAGGCACCGATTTCACGCCGCTGATGACCTGCTACCTGACCGACACTGCCGATGCGGCCGAGATCGTGCGCGGGTTCGAAAGTGGCGTGTTCACCGCGTGCAAGCTCTACCCGGCCAATGCGACGACCAATTCGGCCTTCGGCGTTACCGACATGCGCAATCTCACGCCTGTGCTCGAAGCCATGCAGCGCGCCGGCATGCCGCTCCTCATCCACGGTGAGGTGACCGACGCCGAGGTCGATATCTTCGACCGCGAGGCGGTGTTCGTCGAGCGGACGCTCACGCCGCTGGTGCGCGACTTTCCCGGATTGAAGATTGTGCTCGAACACATCACCACCGCCGAGGCCGCCGGTTTCGTTGCCGAAGCCGGCCCGCGCGTCGGCGCGACGATCACCCCGCAGCACCTTCATATCAACCGCAACGCGCTCTTCGCCGGCGGCATCCGCCCGCACGCCTATTGCCTCCCCGTCGCCAAGCGCGAACGCCACCGGATCGCAGTGCGCAAGGCCGCGACCTCGGGCTCGGCGAAGTTCTTTTTGGGCACCGACAGCGCACCGCACGGCGTCCACCGCAAGGAGGCCGCCTGCGGCTGCGCGGGCATCTTCAATGCGCCGTTCGCGCTCGAAAGCTATGCGGCCGTATTCGACGAAGAAGGGGCGCTCGACCGCTTCGAGGCGTTCGCCAGTGAAAACGGCCCGCGCTTCTATGGCCTGCCGCTGAACGAGGGCACGATCACGCTCGAACGCGCCGAGGCGGACGTGCCCGAGCAGATTGGCCGCGGCGAGACGGCCGTGGTGCCGTTCCACGCTGGCGAACGGCTGGGGTGGCGGTTGATCGAGCAGCAGGATTGAATTTTGCCCGGCATGGCGATCTCGCGAAATGCCCTCAGAATGGCAGCCACTTCTGCTCGTGCGAGAACTTCATGTAGCCGATGTTGACGCCAGCGCGCACCCCGACGCCGAGCCGCACCGGGATCAGCACGACATTGCCCGAGCGCAGGTACGAGGCCGAGAAGCCGCCGACGAAATAGAGGTGCCCCTCGCCGGCGGGGAAGCGTTTGAACAATTCCTCGCTGTCGTAGAGATTGTAAACCAGCACGAACACCTTGTTGGCGTCGCCACCCACGTCGAAGCCGATCGACGGGCCGGTCCAATAAACGGGCATCTGCCCTTCGATCTTGTGGCTGAGAATTCCCGATCCGTAGCGCAGGCCGACGATGAACGCGCCCGATGCCTCGCGGCCCGCAATATAGGCGTTGGGCTCGCCCTGGTCCCTGAGGATGTCCTCGATGATCCCCGCCAGCCCTTCGGCGCCTTTGCCGAACACCCCCTCGGCCGCGCCGATCAGGTCGTCGCGCTTGTAGGTTGCCGCCGCTTGGCTGGTCGCGGTCGGCGCGGGCGCGTCGGTCGTCGGCTGCTCGAAACCCGGCTGCGCGGTGGCTGGCGGCGTCTGCGGATAGACGTCCGGATCGGGATAGCTCTGATTGCTCGGCGCGGTCTGCGTCGTCTCCGCCTGCGGATAGACGTCGGGATCGGGGTAGGTCTGGGTGTTGGAGAGCGTCGCGGTCGGCGCGTCCTGCGCAGCCGGCGGCGGCACGCCGAGATCACCGTCGATCGCGGCGTTGGGATCGATCGTCCTGACCTGGGCAAGCGCCGGCGCGGCGCCGATCGCCAGCGTCGCGGCGGCAAGCCACGACATCCACATCCGTCCACGCATCGTCTTATTCCCCCCGAACACCGGATTACTCGGCTGACAGCCTAATCATTGCCGGGATGAGCGCGCAATGAACGCACGACGATCCGAGTCGATTTCGCGCCCGGCAGCGGCATGGAATGCGCCATTGATCGCGTACGCGCCCGCCGCTATAGCCCGCCTTCGGCGCATCCGGAGACGTGGGTGAGTGGCTGAAACCAGCGGTTTGCTAAACCGCCGTACGGGGATTACTCGTACCGAGGGTTCGAATCCCTCCGTCTCCGCCAAGCGATGCAAATCTAGCATTATCCGCAACCTGAACTGCCAGGTTGATTTCCCAGCGCCCCTCTCGAAATCAATAGCACCGTCGGTGCGCCAAATCCTGGCTGCATCCGTCACGGGCCGCCGATGCATCGGGCTGAGGCATCGTTTCCTTCGACCTATTCGCCGGCCGGGTATTTCGGCAGCGACGCCATCCATCCCTTCAGCTTGCCGAGCAACCGCGTGCGCACCAGCGCATTTTGAGCCGCCACATCCGTCGTTTCGCGCGGGTCGTTCGACAGATTATAAAGTTGGACGTCGGTCGCGGCCGCGTTGGCGAGAAGTTTCCAGTCGCCATCGCGGATCGCGTAGCGCGGGGAGACATCGTGTGGCTGCGAGGGGACACCGGGCTGCTTCGGCGCACCCTGCTTGCCGTAGGCCCAGAACAGCGGCGGGCGCGAGGTTATCGGCTGGCCGGTGAGCACGCGGGAAAGATCGATCCCATCGCCGCCCGCCGGTGTCTCGACGCCGGCGACGTGCGCGATCGTGGGGAGCAGGTCGACGCCCTGGCCGACCGTCTGATCGTCGCGCGTGCCCGCCTTGGCATGGCCCTTCCAGTAAAGGATCAGCGGCTGGCGGATGCCGCCTTCGTACAGGCTGAACTTGCGGCCGCGCAGATGATTGGTGCTGCCGGGCGCGGTGTGGCCGTGCTCGTAATAACGCTGGAGCGAGGACGGGCCGTTGTCGCTCGTGACGATGACGAGCGTGTTGTCCATCTCGCCCATCTGTTCGAGCCGGTCGAACATCTTGCCGAGCGTGTGGTCCATCTTTACGAGCGTTGCGAGATAACGGTCGTCGTCGCTGTCCGCGCCCTTGCCCATCACCTTCGACAAGGAGTCGTCGTCGGGTGCCCAGGGATCGTGAACGTCGTTGAACCACAGGTTCACGAACCACGGCTTGTCGGCATGCTGCGCGACGAAATCGACCGTCATGTTGCAGTAGAGCTGGGTGAGATTGGTCTTGATCTCCCAGAAGCGCGGGCCCTGGCCGAGCGCGTCCGACTGCTCGGCGAGGCCGCGTTCCCAGTCCGAGACGAGCACGCGCGGGCCGAGGCCTTCGAAGGTGGTGAAGCTCTGGTCGAAGCCGTAGGCGGTGGGCCAGGGCGCATCGCCGATATCGCGGCCGCCGCCGAGGTGCCACTTGCCGATATGCGCAGTCGAATAGCCCGAGCCCTTGAGCACCTTGGCGATCGTCGGCAGCTCGGGATCGAGCCAGTCCGCCTGGCCGAGCTTCGCGTTCTTGGCGCGCGAGCCGGTGATGCCGACGAAGTTCACCGTCGCGGGGAAGCGCCCCGTCATGAAACCCGCGCGCGACGATGAGCAGATTGGCGCGGCGTCATAGAATTGGGTCATCACCACGCCTTCGCGCGCGAGCCGGTCGAGGTTGGGGGTCTGGACCTTGGTGTCGCCCATGATCGAGAGGTCGCCGAAGCCCATGTCGTCGATCAGCACGAACAGGACGTTGGGCGGACCCTGTTCGTCGGGCGCTGGCGATGGCGCGGATTGCGCCGCCGCGGGCGCGAGGCTGGTCGTCGCGCCGAGCGCGGCGAGGAGCCCGGTGAGCAGGCGGCGGCGCAGTGGGCGAACATGAGACATGGCGCGGTTTCCTCGGGCATCGATCAGGGAATATAGGCGACGGGCGCGGTGCCGCGCCGATACGGCGCGTACCAATTATGCGGTCGTGCCCATTTGGTTCGGTACTTGTCGTTCTGCGGCCCCGTCGGCAGGTCGTCCTGCGTGCGAATCGTCCACATCGCGAGCTCGGCCATCATTGCGGCCTGCTCGCGCGCCACGTCGGGCTGGCCGAAGCGGTTGTTCAGCTCGCAGGGATCGGACTTGAGCTCGTAGAGTTGGCCGTAGCCCATCATGTCGTAGATGAGCTTCCAGTCGCCCATGCGAACCATTCGGGCGTTGCCGCTCTGGGTGACGCCGTTGAGCTCGTCCCACGCGGTGGTGCCGGGCTTGATCGCGACGGTGACGGGCTTGTCGTCCTCATCGTAATAGAGGCCGCCCACGCCCACTTCGGCCATGATGCTGCGGAACTCGTCGGCCGGGTACGGCTCGCCCTTCAGGAGCGGCCACAGGCTGCGTCCCTGGACGCCGATCGGGATCTCGGCGCCCATGATCTCGCATAGCGTCGGCATGATATCGGCGACCGAGACGAAGGCGGATGCGCCGATCTCGGGCGAGGGCTTCACGCCCGCGCCCATCCAGACCATCGGCACGTGCGTCAGCGCCTCGGGCAGCCCGACGCCCTTGCGGCCGAGGCCGTAATCCATGAGGTAGTCGCCGTGATCGGAGAGGCGGACGATGATCGTGTTGTCGAGCTGGCCGGTCTCCTCCAGCGAGGCGACCAGGCGGGCGATCTGATCGTCGATCAGCCTGAGCGCGCCGAGATAATTGCTGACGTAGCGGCGCCAGTGCTTCTCGGTCTTGGGGAAGGCGGTTTGTTGCAATTCGTATAGCCAGCGCGCGCGGGGGCCGAGCTTGGCGAGCGCTTCCGGCCCCGCGCAGCGATCGGGCAGCGCATCGGGCGGGAACATGTCCCAATAGGGATGCGGCACCTGTTCGGGGTCGTGCGGCTCGGGGATCGAGACCTGGAGGAGGAAGGGCTGCGCTTGATTGGCGCGGACGTAATCGATCGTGTCGGAGACGATGCGATAGGGAAGCTGCGTCTCGACCGGGAAGGGGGCGGGCTCCTCCGCCTGGTTATAGTCGAGCGTCTTGAGCCATTCGTCGAACGCGGCGGATTGCGGGTGCGCGTTCTTCGAGACCGTGCCGCCCTCGTGGAAATAGGGGCGCCAAACATCGAGGTCGCCCTTCTTCAGATAGGTATGGTTCTTGCCGATCAGCGCGGTGCGGTATCCCTGCTCGCGCGCGACCTGGTACATATCCTTCGAAAAGAAGGCGTCCTGCGGCTGGAGGTTCATGCGGACGCGGTGCGCGCACGGCCAGCGGCCGGTGAGCATCGACGTGCGGCTGGGCACGCAGGCGGGCAATGTCACATAGGCGCGGCGGAAATCGACGCCGGTGGCGGACAGCCGGTCCATCGCCGGGGTGATATCGAGCGGATAGCCGGCCCGTCTGGACAGCCCCGCGCGGTTCTGATCGGTGATCAGCACGATGATGTTTGGTCGATCGGCGGTCGACGCAGCGGGCGCCGTCGCGCGCACCGGCTGCACGGGGGCGGAGAGCCCGGCCTCCGGCAGCGCGGCGGCTATCGCGCCCGAAGAAGCGCCGACGATGAAGTCGCGGCGGTTCATCGCACATTCCTCCCGCGTAAAAGCGGCCTTTGCGTACGCGCCATCAACCTTGAAATGAGCCGATCATATGTATGATAAAATCGGTCGCCATACTGCGCCGGCGTCAGTCGCATATTTCGGCTCCTCCCGGCCGCTCTGCAAGAGTCGGTATCGACGCTGGCGGCTCGATCGACGTTATAACGCGCCCGTCGCCGGAGGTATATATCATATATATATTGACTCTGAACGGGGTCTTGGTATCTGTCGAGCGGTCATGGCGTAAGGGCTTGGCCGATGGGTCTCGACCATCCGGAACGGTGACGGGAGCGGCGCGACGCCTGATCGCGCACCCTGTTCAGCGGTGTGGATCGAGCAACTCGGCAGTGCCCCCGCAGCGTACGGGTCGGGACAGTCTTGCCACCGAACCCGAGCACAAAGGGGAGGAAGTATGAAGAGGCAGGTTTGTCTTTCGGTCGCGGTGTCGGCTCTCGCGCTGATCGTGTGCGAGGGTGCCCATGCACAAACCGTCGACCAGGGCGCCGCGACGCAAGGACAAGCGGCCGATTCCGGACGAGACGCTTCGGTCGCTGAAGCGCCACAGAGCATCGGCAACGAGATCGTCGTTACCGGCATTCGACGCTCGCTCGAGCGCGCGGCCGACATCAAGCGCGAGTCGGTTCAGGTGGTCGACGCGATCGTCGCGGAGGACATCGGCAAGCTTCCCGATCCGACGACCGCGGCGGCGTTGCAGCGCGTGCCCGGCGTGCAGGTATCGACCAACCGCAACAATGAGCTCGGCGACGTGCGCGTGCGCGGCCTGCCGGACGTGCTGACGACGGTGAACGGCCGCGAGGTCTTCACCACCACCGGACGCAGCTTCGACCTGCAGGATCTGCCCGCCCAGGCGCTATCCCGCGTCAACGTTTACAAGTCGCAGACCGCCGACCTGACCGAAGGCGGGCTCGCCGGCGTGATCGACCTCGAGCTCAATCGGCCATTCAATTTCCAGAAGCCGACCGTCGTGCTGTCGGCCCGCGCAAACTATGCGGCGCGGGTCGACAAGGTGAACCCGCAGTTCAGCGCGCTCGCCACCGATCGGTGGGACACCGGCATCGGCGAGATCGGCGCGCTGATTAACGGCAGCTATTCGCGGTCCGAATATTATCGCGCGACGACGGTCTTGTTCCAGCGGCGCAGCGCCAGCACCGGTCCGTTCAATGTCGAAGGGCTGTTGCTTCCGGGCATCCTGCAGAATTTCCCGCAGCAAGGTTTCATCGAGCGCCATCAGTTGAACGGCGCGCTGCAATGGCAGGCGTCGCCCGAGATCGAAGCCTATGTCGAGGGTTTCTACACCTATTTCCGCGATCGCGGCAGCCGCAACGGCGCCAACATCCAGCCGTTCACGGCCGGCACGACGATCGTCGACGGCAGCGTCGAGCTCAGCGACCGCTGCATCCTGACGCGTGTGCGCGACAATAACGGCAACAATCCGGTCATCCAGACCGACGCCGATGGCAACGAGACGCTGACGCCGTATCATCAGGAAACGGTCTGCGAGCCCGACAGCATCACCTTCGCCAATCTCGTGGCGAACCAGACGACACAGGCGCGCGACCTAAACCAGCGCAACAAGCAGATTGCGGGCGGCGTCAAATACGAATCGGGCGATCTCCACGCGGTGGTCGACGCGGCGTATCAGACCTCGAAATACCATCTTCAGAACATCACCTCGGATATCGGTCAGCGCCTCGACAGCCTGACCCTTACCGAGGATGTCGACGGCCACGCCGAATATACCGTGCCGGGCGGTGCGCTGCTCAGCCGCGACAATCTCTATATCCGCAATGCGCTGATCCAGAATTTCGACGTGAACAAGGGCGACCTGTTCCAGATCAAGGGCGATGTCGATTATGATTTCGACGGCTTCCTGTCGAACCTCGCGGGCGGGGTGCGCTATGCTGACCGGTCGGCAAATGCACTATCCGCCCATTTGAACACGAGGATTCCCGGCGGCAATATCGGCACCGGCTCGGAAGCCACCGCAGTAAAGGTGTCCGAAACGGGGCTGCCATATAATTTCCTCGTGCTCGGATCGCAGGCGCCCGATCTCAACAACGGATCGCGTTTCTACATCCCCAATCCGGATTTCCTCCTGTCGGAATCGGGATTGGATCAGACGCGCGCCTATTTCGGCCTGCCGCCCGGCCAGCCCGATTACGACCCCGGGCGCGAGTTCGATGCGACCGAAAATTCGCTCGCGGGCTATGTGCAGGCCACATATGCCGCCGATCTCGGCAGCAGCATTTCGGTCGATGGCGTGGTCGGGGTCCGATACGTTCGCACCGATCGCACGATCGCGACCTTCGTGGCCGACGATGCCGGCGTTTTCCAGCCGTTGTCTGCAAAGACCACCGACAACGACTGGCTGCCCAATGCGACGGCGCGCTTCAAGATCGGCGACGGCATCCAGATCCGCCTCGGCTATGCACGATCGCTGCGGCGGCCGAGCTTCGGCGCGCTCAACCCGGCGGTTACGCTCAACCATTCGAACAACCCGCTCGTCCAGAGCGGCGGCAGCGCCGGCAATCCCAATCTCAAGGCGCAGAAGTCGCAAAGCTACGACGCGACCTTCGAATATTATTTCGATAGCGGCTATATCGCGGTCGCGGGCTATTATCGCGATATCACCGACCGCGTGATCACCAGCGCCGCCATCGAGACCTTCGACGGCGAGGATTTCGCCATCCGGCGGCCGCGCAACGTCGGCGAGGCGACGCTCAAGGGCGTCGAGATCAGCTCGCAATATTTCTTCGATTTCCTGCCCGGCGCGCTTTCGGGCGTCGGCGTGCAGGGGGCGTTCACGATTGCCGATTCGGAGATCGGCGGCGACGACCCGCTCGCGGGCTATCCGCTCCAGGGCGTGTCGAAATACAATTACACGCTTGGCCTGCTATATGAGAAATACGGGATCAGCGGCCGTTTGGTGTACACTTACCGCTCCAAATATTTCGACGACGATGCCAGCGGCCAGCCGACGCTGCGGCCGTTCACCGCGGAGAATATCGACGACATCTACGTGCCGCCGCTGATCACCTATCAGCGGCCCGCAGGAAGGCTCGATTTCAACATCGGCTACGACGTGAGCGACGCCATCCGGATCGACGTCGGCGGCACCAACATCCTGCGGCACAATTCTTCGACCTATTACGATTATCCCGGCTACACCCACGTCAACAACTTCATGGATTATGACGAGACCACCTATTCGGTCGGCATTCGGCTGAGGATCTGACGGAGAAAGGGCGGCAGCGGATCGATCCGCTGCC
The DNA here is from genome assembly GCA_946479505.1 of uncultured Sphingomonadaceae bacterium. The sequence continues at coordinate 20,657 of CAMLGC010000026.1, read as the reverse complement.
GCCCTCTTCCTGGAACGAAAACGGCCGCGTCGCGATCGGGCGACGCGGTCGCTTTTTTATTGCGCCTTGTACTTCGGCAGATCCGCCATCCAGGCCTTGAGCTTGCCGAGCAGGCGATCGCGGATCGCGGGCTGGCTCGCGGCGACGTCGGTCGATTCGGTCGGATCGGTCGCCAGGTTGAAGAGCTGGGGGTCGGCGGCGCCGAACCCGGCGAGCAGCTTCCAGTCGCCCTCGCGGATCGCAAAGGGTGGCGCACGGTCGTGCTCCATCGCCGGTTGCGGCGTCTTCTTGGGCGCGCCTTCCTTGCCGTATGCCCAAAAGAGTTCAGGCCGTTCCGTAATCGCGTGACCTTCGAACACCGGCGACAAGTCGATCCCGTCGACCCCGGCCGGCACCTTCGCGCCGATGACGGCGGCGATCGTCGGCAGCAGGTCGACGCCTTCGCCGACGGTTTCGTCATCGCGATAGCCGGTCTTGGTGTGGCCCTTCCAATAGAAGATCATCGGCTGACGGATGCCGCCTTCGTAGAGGCTCCATTTGCGGCCGCGCAGATGCCGGGTGCTGCCGGGGGCGGTGTGGTCGTGCTCGTAATAGACCTGCCTCGATGACGGGCCGTTGTCGCTCGTGACGATGACGAGCGTGTTGTCCATCTCGCCCATTTGCTCGAGCCGGTCGAACAGCTTGCCGAGCGTGTGGTCCATCTTCACGAGCGTCGCGAGGTAGCGGTCGTCGTCGCTGTCCGCACCGCTGCCCATCACCTGCGAGAGCGAGTCATCGTCGGGTGCCCAAGGGTCGTGGACGTCGTTGAACCACAGGTTCACGAACCACGGCTTGTCGGCGTGCTGCGCGACGAAATCGACGGTCATGTTGCAATAGAGGGAGGTCAAATTGGTCTTGATCTCCCAGAAACGCGGCCCCTCGCCGAGCGCATCCGACTGCTCGGCGAGGTCGCGCTCCTGGTCGGCGACGAGCACGCGCGGGCCCAGCCCCTCGAACGTCGTGAAGCTCTGATCGAACCCGTAGGCGGTGGGCCAGGGCGCATTGCCGATGTCGCGCCCGCCACCCAGATGCCATTTGCCGATATGCGCGGTCGAATAGCCGGTTTTTTGAAGCAGGCGCGCGACGGTGGGCAGCTTGGGATCGAGCCAGTCGGCCTGGCCGGTCGCGGCGTTGAAGGCACGGTCGCTGACATAGTTGATGAAGCCGACCTCGGCGGGGAAGCGCCCGGTCATAAAGCCTGCGCGCGAGGCGGAGCAGATCGGCGCAGCGTCGTAGAACTGCGTCATCAGCACGCCTTCGCGCGCGAGCCGGTCGAGGTTGGGCGTCTCCACCTTGGGGTCGCCCATGATCGAGAGGTCGCCGAAGCCCATGTCGTCGATCAACACGAACAGGATGTTGGGGCGCTGCGCATCGGGTGCTGGCGCGCTCGGTGCGGAGGCAGGGGACGGGCGCGCGCTCGCGGCCGGTGCCGTTGCCCCGATCAGCGCCGCGAGCATCGTCGTCGAGGCCCAGCGGGCCGCTTTCGTCCGTCGTTTCATCCCGTCCTCCCCTTGATCGCGCTTTATGGAATGTAGGCGGTTCCGGCGGGCGCGCGGCGATGCGGCACGTACCAATTATGCGGCCGCGCCCATTTGGTTTGGTATTTGGCGTTCTGCGGGCCGGTTGGCAGGCTATCCTGTGTGCGGATCGTCCACATTGCCAGCTCGGCCATGAGCTCTGCCTGCGTGCCGGCGACATCGGGCTGGCCGAAGCGGTTGTTCAGCTCGTGCGGGTCGCTCGGCAGGTGGTAAAGCTGGCCGTAGCCCATGCTGTCGTAGATGAGCTTCCAGTCGCCCATGCGGACCATCTTGGCGTTGCCACTCTGCGTCACCTTGTTGAGCGTGTCGCCGATCAGGTGCGATCCCTCGGTCGGTGACGCAAGATCATCGCTATCGTAATAGAGACCGCCGACGCCAACGCCCGCATAGATGCTGCGGAACTCGTCGCCGGGGTAGGGTTGGCCCTTCAGCAGCGGCCAAAGGCTGCGGCCCTGGACGCCGATCGGGATGTCCGCGTCCATTGCCTCGCACAGCGTCGGCATGAGATCGGCGTTGGAGGTGAAGACGCCGTCGAACGCGCTTGCCTCGATGCCCGGGCCCGCGAAGACCATCGGAATCCGGATCAGCGCCTCGGGTAGCCCGACGCCTTTACGGCCGAGGCCGTAGTCCATCACGTAATCGCCGTGGTCGGCGACGTATGCGATGATCGTGTTGTCCGTCAGCCCGCGCGTTTCGAGATGCTCGATCAGCCGCACGAGCTGGTCGTCGATCATGCGGAGCGCGCCGAGATAGTTGGAGACGTAGCGCCGCCAATGCGCCTCGTCGGGCACGTCGGCGCGCTCCTCCAGCTCGAACAGCCATCGCGCGCGAACGCCGAGCTTCGCCAGCGCCTCCGGCCCCGCGGCGCGCGGCGGCACCTTGTCGGGCGGGAACATGTCCCAATAGGGCTTGGGCACCTGCTGCGGCGTGTGTGGCTCGGGGAAGCCGACCTGGAGAAGGAACGGCTGCTCGCCCGAGCCGTCGATGAACTCGATCGCATCGGAGACGATGCGATGCGGATATTGGACCTCGGCCGGGAACGGAGTGGGCTCGAGCGAGAGGCTGCCCGCGCCGAGCTTCTTCATCCAGTGATCGAACGCGGCGTAGCGCGGGTCGGCATTGGAGCCTCGATAGCCCGAGGTATGCGAATATTCGCGCCAGAAATCGAGCGACGCCGCCTTGCGATAGGTGTGGTTTTTGCCCGCCAACCCGGTGCGATAGCCCTGCGCCGCGGCGACGTCGTAGAGGTCCTGCGTATAGAAGGCATCGCGCGCGGCGAGGTTCATCCGCACGCGATGCGCTTCCGGCCAGCGCCCGGTGAGCATCGAGACGCGGCTGGGAACGCAGAGCGGCGCGGTCGCATAGGCCTTGTCGAACCGCACCCCGCGCCGGGCCAGCGCGTCGAGCCCCGGGCTGGTGTCGAGCGGATAGCCTGTCGCCTTCGTCATGCCCGCACGATCCTGGTCCGAGACGATGAGGATTATGTTCGGTGCGCTGCCTTGCGAAGGGCGGGCTGGGCGCGGGGCGACGCGCGCGAGCGCATCGCCCGCCCCCAGGGGAATGGTGGAGGCGAGCAGCGACAGCAGCAGCTCGCGTCGCCTCACGGCTGCCATCCTCCCGCCGCGTGCCTCACTCGTCGTCCTCGAACAGCGGCTCGGCCATCCTGGCGAACTCCTCGGCCGGCAGCTTCGAGACCGCGCGATCGTAGGTGAGCAGGCCGTTGACCTCGCCCTCGACATCGGTCGTCTGGGTGTAGACCGCGGCGGCGAGGCCGATCTCCTTCGCCTGACGGACGATCTCGTCGAACTTTACCTTGTAGCGCTTGCGGTAATCCGCCTTGTCGGCTGCGAACTGATAGATGCGCGCATCGCGGTCGGTGAACCAGAGGTGCCCCTCGATCGGCAGCCCGACGCCGCCATATTCGCCGATCACGATCGGGCGGTCAGGGTGGGGCGCAGGCTCGACCGGCACCACGTCGTAGGTGTGGATGTCGTACACGTCCGAGCCGCTGTCGGGCACGTCCATCCAGCCGCTCGCAGTGTTGACGAGACGGCTCGGGTCCATGCCCTTGACCATGCCGCCGAGCGCGGTCGCATTATACTGGCCCCAGCCTTCGTTGTTGGTCACCCACATCACGATCGATGGGAAATCGCGCAGCGCGCCGACGATGCGCGATACCTCGCTTTGATATTCGGCCATCGCCGCCGACGACATCGTCGCCTCGCGGTCGCTCTTGCGGCGCACCGCCTGGTCGCCGAACGCGCCCGAGGGCATGTCCTGCCAGATGAGGATGCCGAGATGATCGGCGGCATAATAATATTGGGCGGGCTCGACCTTGATGTGCTTGCGCAGCATGTTGAAGCCGGCTTTCTTGAGGAAAACGATGTCGCTGCGCGCCGCCTCCGCCGAGGGCGGGGTGAGGAGGCTCTCGGGCCACCAGCCCTGATCGAGCGTGCCGTTCTGGAAGAGCGGCTCGTTGTTGAGCAGCAATGCCATCTTGCCGGTCATCGGATCGATCCCGGTCGAGATCTTGCGCATCCCGAAATAGCTCTGGACGGTATCGATGGGCGCACCGGCGACCTGGGCGGCGGCGTAGGCTTGCACCTCCTGGTCGGTCATCGGCGGCAGGCCGCGGCGATCGTCGCCCGCGCCCTTGGGCGGCGTCACCTTCACCAGCTCGGCCGTCAGATCGTAGAGATAGGGATCGTCGGGCGACCACAGATGCGCGTTGGGGATTTTGAGGCTTACCTCGCGATTGCCGCGCATGATCGTGGTAGCGATCACCTTGCCTTTGTCGCGCGCGGTGAGCCGCACGGCGTCGTCGGGGCTCGCAGTGTTGCTGAGCGCGACGGCAATCTTGAGCTCACCCGTGTCGATGTCGGGCACGGCGCGCACGTCTCGGATATACAATTCCGACACCGGTTCGAGCCATACCGTCTGCCAGATGCCGCTGACCGCGGTGTACCAGATGCCGCGTGGCTCCAGCGTCTGCTTGCCGCGCGGCTGGTCGCCGGTCGAGGTCGGGTCGGTGACCTGAACGACGAGCTCGTTCGCGCCCGCGTGCAGGTATTTGGTGATGTCGAAGCTGAACGGGTCCGATCCGCCCTGGTGGCTGCCGACGACGGCGCCGTTGACCAATATGATCGATTTGTAATCGACCGCGCCAAAATGGAGCAGCGTGCGCTGGCCCGGCCATTTTGCGGGCAGCGTGAAGGTGCGCTTATACCACAGTCGATCGTCGGGCATCAGCTTGCGCGCGACGCCGGACAGCTTGGATTCGACCGCGAACGGCACGAGGATCTTGCCGTCCATCACCGCAGGAGGCGGCGCGTTCGCAGGCGTGATCGCGTAATCCCACTCGCCGTTGAGATTCATCCAGGTGTCGCGCGCCATCTGCGGGCGGGGATAGGCGCGCCATGCATTTTGCGGCGTCACCTGGCGGCCCCATTTGGTCGTGATCGGCCCGACATAGCTGGAGCCGCCCTCGGTCGATCCCAACCGCGTGAACCCGGCGGTATCGGTGGGCGAGTTTATGGGCTTTTTGGGAGGCGGCGGCGCCGTTTGGGCGTCCGCAGCGCTCGCGCCGCTGCCCAATACCAGCGCAGCGCCGAACCAAAGTGTCGAAACCCGAGACATACCCGCTCCCAATTTAATATTATCAATGTGCTTTCTAATCGGAGAAATACGCGCTGGCAACCGAAACAGGTTCCTCCCCGGCCTTCTGAGCGTCGGCTGCCGGCGCCTTTCTCCCGCAGCGGCGAAACCAATTTGAGGTCACGACGCACGCAAGGGGGAATCGACTTTCAGCAAAATAATATTTATCATCCCTGAAAAATCGCGGTTCCGGAGCCGGGCGCGTCGGCTCCGAGATCAAAATGGCAGTAGAGGGGAATATGAGGGATCATCATCATCGGCCTGCGTTCACGCGTCGTCGTCTGCTGAGAGGCGCCGCCCAGACCGCTGCGGTCGCGGCCGCGACGGCGTTGATGCCGCCTAATGTCCAGAAGCTGCTCGCGGCCGGGGTCCGGCGCCCGCCCTCGTTGCAGGACATCAAGCATGTTGTGCTGCTGATGCAGGAGAACCGGTCCTTCGATCATTATTTCGGCGCTTTGCCGGGTGTCCGCGGTTTTGGCGATCCGAACCCACCAATGCTGTCGACCGGCAAGAACGTCTTCCATCAGCCCGATCCCCAAAGCGTCGACGGCTACCTGCTGCCGTTCCACCTCGACAGCTTCACCACCAGCGCGCAGGCGATCCCATCCACCAGCCATGCGTGGTCGGTGCAGCATCAGGCATGGAACGGCGGGCGCATGGACCAGTGGCTGCCGGCGCATCGCACCGCCGACGGCGTCAACGGTCCCTACACGATGGGCTACTTCAAGCGCGAGGACATCCCCTTCCACTATGCGCTTGCGGAGGCTTTCACCGTCTGCGACGCCTACCATTGCTCGGTAATGGGGCCGACGCGTCCCAATCGTCTTTACTGGATGACGGGCACGATTGACGCCGAGGGGCGCTTTGGCGGCCCCGTGCGCGATAATCCAGATATGACGCCGGGATCGCTGAGCTGGACGACCTACCCCGAGCGGCTCGAAGACGCAGGGATAAGCTGGAAGGTCTATCAGCATGCAACCGAAGGCTTCGCCTTCAACATGCTCCGCGGATTTCGCCAGTTCGCCGGCGCCCCCACGACCTCGCCGCTGCACCAGAAGGGCCTGGCGATCGCCTCCGAAGGGCAGTTCGAATATGACGCGCGCAACGATCAGTTGCCCGCGGTTTCATGGCTGTGCCCGACCAATGAGGCTTCGGAGCATCCCCGATATATGCCCGCCGCCGGCGCCGAGTGGATCGCGAGCAAGCTCGACGCGATCGCGGCCAACCCCGACGTCTGGGCAAAGACCGTCTTCATCCTCTGTTATGACGAGAATGACGGGTTGTTCGACCATGTGCCGCCCCCCGTGCCGCCGGTGGGCACAGCGGGCGAATTCGTGGGCGGTCTGCCCATCGGTGGTGGCTTTCGAGTACCGTGTGTCGTGATCTCGCCCTGGACGGCAGGCGGGTGGGTGTGCAGCGAACCGTTCGATCATACCTCGATCCTTCGCTTCCTGGAGGCGTTCACTGGTGTGCGCGAGCCCAACATCACCGAATGGCGCCGCAAGACCTTCGGCGATCTCACCGGCGCATTCCGTTTCGACCAGCGCCCCGCGCCGCCGCCGACCCTGCCAAGCACCAGTGGTGCGCTGCATCTCGCCCGCTATACGGCGGCCAATCTTCCGCTGCCGGCCATACCCGCGGCGAACCAGAAAATGCCCGAACAGGAGCGGGCCGGCTCGGCCGGGCGCAGTGTCGGACACCGCATGCGTGAGTCGCGCGATCAGGAATGATGATGACCGGCAACCGCGACACCCGCAGATCAATACTGCGCAAGGCGCTGCGCGGCGCCGGGGCGACGGTGGCATATGCGTGCGGCGTTTTTCCCGATATCGCGAGCGCGGCGGGTGTCGGAAAGAAAGTGGCCGACGCGCGTCCCGACATCGTTATCTTTATCGCCGATGATCTTAGCTGGACCGACATCGGCTCCAACGGCAGCAAGGACGCGCGCACCTCCAATATCGATCGCTTGGCGCGCGAGGGCACGTGCTTCGCGCGCGCGTTCGCCGCTTCGCCGACCTGCACGCCGTCGCGCTCGGCGCTGTTGACCGGCGACTATCCGATGCGCAACGGCGCGCACGCCAACCACAGCAACATTCTCGGTGATGTCTGCACGATGCCGGCTTATCTCAAGGCGCTAGGCTATCGCGTCGTCGTCGCAGGCAAGACCGATTTCGGCCCGCCGCGCGCTTTCCCGTTCGAATATCTCGCCGGTTCGACCGTGCATCCCGACGGTAAGAGAAGACAGGCGCTGCTGAGCCGTCTCGATACCGGCGTGATCGACGAGCTGTTCGCGACCCGCGACCCGGATACGCCGCTCGCGCTGTTTGTCGCCTCGTTCCAGCCGCACGTGCCGTGGGCAAGGAACGCGATCTACGATCCTGCGACGCTGACGCTACCCGCAAACTTCGTCGACACGCCCCAGATGCGGCAGGACTTCGCGCGCTATCTCACCGACGTGACCGATCTCGATCGGGAGATCGGAGAGGTCCGCGATTCGATCGCCCGGCACGGCAAGGCGGACGACACGCTGTTTGTCTTCACGGTCGACCATGGCGCGCAATTGCCGTTCGCGAAATGGACGCTTTACGATCCCGGCATCCACGTGCCCTTGATCGCGGTGTGGCCGGGCAAGTGTGCCGCCAGCCGACGCACCGATGCGATGGTCTCGCTGATCGACGTGCTGCCGACCGTGTTGGAAGCGGCAGGCGCGCCGCGCCCGCAGAGCATCGATGGCAAGAGCTTCCTGCCGGTGCTTATGGGCGAGCAAGAGACCTTTCGCGACGTACTATTCGCCGCGCACACGGGCGACAAGAACTTCAACCGGTCGCCGATGCGCGCGATCCGCACCGATCGCTGGAAGCTGATCGCCAACCTGAATTCGTCGGAAACCTACATCAACGCGATGACCAACGCGACCGAGAGCAGCACTTTCTGGGCCTCCTGGGTCGAGCGCGCCAAAACCGATGAGCGGGCGGCCGAACTGGTTCATCGCTACCAGCACCGTCCGCCGTTCGAGCTCTATGACCTGGACGCCGATCCGGACGAAACCCATAATCTTGCGGACGATCCGGCCCATGCCGACACGCTCGCGGCGCTGAAAAAGCGGCTCGCCTCGTGGCGGATCGCTCAGGGTGAAAAGTTGACCGATGTGCCGATGCCCGAAGACGCGCGGTTCGGCACACACTTCTACGCCGATTGGCATTGATGCGCGAACGCAAGCTTTCGCACATATCCAACACACCAATCCTATTTGTATGATAAGAGTTGACGGTCGTGACACGGCCGGATACGACTTGGTCGATCGCTGACGCCGGCGCGGTAAGGGCGATCGGGCAGAGGGGAATGGCATGGCCGCATCGGTCATCGGGAAAGCGGCGCGGCTGGCCGCGCTCGCCTGCGCGACAGCATTGTCGGTGCCGCCGGCGACGGCACGCGCTCCACAGCCCGCGCCCGTCCCGTCGCCCGCGCGTCCCAACATCGTCGTCATCCTGGTCGACGACATGGGCTTTTCGGATATTTCGAGCTTCGGCAGCGAAATCCCCACGCCGAACATCGACCGGCTCGCCGAGGGCGGGCTGCGATTCACCCAATTCTACAACACCGCACGCTGTAGTTGCTCGCGCGCGTCGCTGCTCACCGGCACCTATCCGCACCAGGCGGGGCTGGGGCATCTCGAGGCGATCTCGGTGCCGGGCTCGATGGGCATCCGGGGCAAGCTGCTCGACCGCGTCGTGACATTGCCCGAGGTGCTGCACAGCGCCGGCTATTTCACCGCGATGACGGGCAAATGGCACCTCGGGCTGTCGCGTGGCGTAGGGCCGTGGCAGCGTGGGTTCGATCATTCGCTCACCTCGCCGGTGGGGGAGATTTACTGGCCCAACCAGGTGCAGAAGAACGCCAAATACCTCTTCATCGATGGCAAGAAGGTGCGCGCCAATTCGCCCGAGGTTGGCACCGGACAATGGTATTCGTCCAACCTGTTCGTCGATTGGACAACCAAGTTCATCAAGCAGGCGGACGACGAGAAGAAGCCGTTCTTCGTCTATTTGCCCTTCGTCAACGTCCACTTCCCGGTGATGGCGCCGAAGGAGGAAATCGCGCGCTTTCGTGGCAAATACATGCAAGGCTGGGATGCGCTGCGCAAGGAACGGTTCGCGCGGCAGAAGGCGATGGGGATCGTCGGCCCCGACGAGACGCTGCCCGGCCGGCTGCCCAACACCTACAATTGGGACAAATTGACGCCAGAGCAGCGCGACCGGTTCGACAAGATCATGGCGACCTATGCCGCAGACATCACCGGCATGGACAAGGCGATCGGCACGCTGATCGACCGGCTGGAGGCGTCGGGCGATCTCGACAACACGCTCATCCTGTTCATGTCGGATAATGGCGGCAACGCAGAGAGCGGCCCCGACGGGCGGCTGAAGAACGCGAAGGTACTGGGCGGTCCCAAGTCGACGACCTTCGTCGGCATGAACTGGGCGACGATGCAGAACACCCCGTTCCAGTATTTCAAACATTACACCGAGGAAGGCGGCATCTCGACGCCGCTGATCGCCTATTGGCCCAAGGGCATCGATCCCAAACTCGACGGCGGCTTCGTACGGGCGCCGGGGCATCTGATCGACATCATGCCGACCCTGGTCGAGCTGAGCGGCGCGACCTATCCCACGACCTTCCACGGCCACGATATCGTGCCCATGCAAGGCCGCAGCTTCGCGCCCGCCTTCCACGGAGAGAAGCTGCATCGGGACAAACCCATTTTCTGGGAGCATGAAGGCAATCGCGCGGTGCGTGACGGCAAGTGGAAGCTGGTCGCGCGGTTCCGGCAGCCCTGGCAGCTCTACGACATGTCGCACGATCGATCCGAGACGCGCGACATCGCCGCGGCGAAGCCGGCGCGGGTCCGCAAGATGGCCGCGCAATGGGACATATGGGCGGCGGCGAGCTACGTCGATCCGTGGCAGGAACGCTACGACGTCTATCTCGGCGATCGGCCGCGCCAGAACTGGGGCTTCGGCAACATCCCCGAGCATCCCGAGGCGATGGACGAGATCACGCCTTCCTTGCGCGAGCAGATCGCGCTGCACCCGGAAGGCGAAACCTCCGCCGACTGAACCTTCCCCCCAAGCCGCAACCAAACCTTCTCCTCAGCGGCTTGATTGGGCGGGCGCTCTCCCAAGGAGCGCCCGCCCATTTTTTTGGGCCGATCAGTCGCGCACCGGCTCGGCGTAATACGGGGCGCCGACGTCTTTCGCCCAGGCTTTCCATTCGCGATCGAGCCGGGCGACGATCTGCGGGTGGGTCGCCGAGACGTCGTGCATCTCGGTGCGATCGGTGGCGAGGTCGTAGAGGTGCCAGGGGCGATAGGTCTTGCGCTGCTGCTCTGGGCCATCGGGGGCGAGCGACACGAGCTTCCAGCGCCCGTCGAGGATGCCGCGCGCGCCGTAATGCTCGAAGAAGAGCGGCGCGTCGCGCACGATCTTTTCGCCCTGGAACACGCCCGCCATCGAGACGCCGTCGATCGGCTCCTTGCTCTTGTCGGGCGTTATCTTGGCGAGATCGAGCAGGGTGGGGGTCACGTCGACGATGTGGGCGACGGCGTCGGTCGAGCTGCCGGCGCGGCTTTCCATGTGGCTGGGCCAACTGATCAGAAACGGCGTGTGCGTACCGCCCTGATATTGCTCGCGCTTCCACCAGCGCCACGGCGTGTTGGCCGCGCTCGCCCATTGGGTGCCGATCCCCGCCATCGTCGTCTCGCCGCCGATGCCTTGCGGATATTCGCCGTACTGGATCGTGCGGCCGTCGCGGGTTTCGCTGGGGCGGTCATAGCCCGGCTGGGTCATGATTTCGGGCGAGGCGCCGTTATCGTTCAGATAGATGATGACGGTGTTCTCGTATTGGCCGCTGTCCTTGAGCGCCTGGATGACGCGGCCGATGCCCTGATCCATGATGTCGATCATCGCCGCGTGCGTCGCCATCTTGCGGATCTGGATCGTGCGTTGCTCGGGGGTCAGCTTGTCCCAGGGGATATCGGCGTTGCCGGGATAGCCGGTGGTGAGCGGCGGCAACTCGGTGCCCGGCTCGATCAGGCCGAGCGCGACCTGTTTCTCGTAGCGCTGGCGGCGCAGCACGTCCCAGCCCTTGGCAAAGCGCGGGATATATTTCTGGATCGTCTCCTCGGGCGCCATCAGCGGCCAGTGCGCGGCGGTATAGGCGAGATACATCATGAAGGGCTTCTTGCCCGCGCCGAGTGTCCTGATCTGCTCGACCGCGTGGTCGCTGATCGCGTCGGTCAGATAGAAGTCCTCGGGCACCGAGGTGACCGGCGTGAAATTCTCGACAAGCGAGAAGGGATCGTAATAATCGGCGATTCCCCAGATGATGCCCCAATGGTAGTCGAATCCGCGCGCCGCGGGATAGGTGCGCTTGTCGCCGAAATCGCGATCGAAATGGCCCTGGTGGTTGAGCCATTTGAGGTGCTCGGCCTTGTTCTTGATCGGCACCGCAGCGGTGAGATGCCATTTGCCGATCATCGAGGTGGCGTAGCCGGCGTCGCGGAGCTCCTCGGCGACGGTCGGCACTTCGAGCGACAGGCTGGTGCCGTTGCCCGCCATGTCGACGCGGTGCGGATAGCGCCCTGTAAGCAAGGCCGCGCGCGACGGGCAGCAGCGCGACATGTTGTAGAAGTTGGTGAAGCGGATCGACTGCTTCGCCAGCGCGTCGAGATTGGGCGTGTCGATATTGCCGCCATAGGCGCCGATGTCCGAATAGCCGATATCGTCGCCCATGATGACGAGGAAATTGGGCCGGGCCTGCTCGGCGGGGGCGGGGGGTGCGGCCGGGGCGGTGTCGCGCGCCGCAACCGGTGCGGCCAGCGCGGCGAGCGCCGCCAGCACCAGCCCGGTTGCCGAAGCGTTGGCGCGTTTCCGCAACGGTTTTCGACACGCCGCTTGCATCGCCATTCTCCCTTTTGGATCAATTTAAGTAGTGACTCATATAAAGATATTTATCATACTGAAAGCCAAGATTGAGAGCTATCTGGGGAAGCGGCCGAGATGCGAGGCCGGTTCACATGACGATTGTAAGATGAAGGCGGCGTGATCGGATCGTCGCTGCTGCGGGGTATCAGCATTGAGTGACAGCAAAGAGCCTAAATCGGGCGGCGCGCGGCTGCGATCGCGGGCGTGGTTCGACAATCCCGGCAACCCCGACATGACCGCGCTCTATGTCGAGCGCTACCTCAATTACGGGCTCAGCCTCGAGGAGCTGCAAAGCGACCGGCCGATCATCGGCATCGCGCAATCGGGCAGCGATCTGGTGCCGTGCAACCGCCACCATCTCGTGCTCGCCGAACGCGTCAAGGAAGGGATCCGCGACGCCGGCGGGGTCGCGATCGAGTTCCCGACCTATCCGATCCAGGAGACGGGCAAGCGGCCGACCGCGGGGCTCGACCGCAACCTGGGGTATCTGACGCTGGTCGAGGTGCTCTACGGCTATCCGCTCGACGGCGCGGTGCTGACGATCGGGTGCGACAAGACGACGCCCGCCGCGCTGATGGCCGCGGCGACCGTCAACATCCCCGCGATCGCGCTGTCGGTCGGGCCGATGCTCAACGGCTGGTTCAAGGGGCAGCGCACCGGATCGGGCACGATCGTGTGGAAGGCGCGCGAGCTGCTCGCGGCCGGAGAGATCGACTATCAGGGCTTCATCAAGCTCGTCGCCTCGTCGGCACCCTCGACCGGCTATTGCAACACGATGGGCACCGCGACGACGATGAACTCGCTGACCGAGGCGCTCGGCATGTCGCTATCGGGCTCGGCCGCGATCCCCGCGCCCTATCGCGACCGCCAGGAATGCGCGTGGGAGACGGGACGGCGCATCGTCGAGATGGTGCGGAGCAACCGGCGCCCGTCGGATATCCTGACCCGCGCGGCGTTCCTCAACGCGATCCGGGTCAACTCGGCGATTGGCGGATCGACCAATGCGCCCATCCATTTGAACGCGATCGCGCGGCATATCGGCGTCGAGCTGACGCTCGCCGATTGGGAGGAGCATGGCGCCGACGTGCCGCTGCTCGTCAACCTTCAGCCGGCGGGCGAGTATCTGGGCGAGGATTATTACCGCGCGGGCGGCGTGCCCGCGGTGATGGGGATGCTCCACGATGCCGGGCTGCTCGACGGCAGCGCGATCACCTGCACCGGGGCGAGCGTTGCCGAGACGGTGGCGGGCATAACCACCGAGGACGAGAAGGTGATCCGGCCGCTCGACCGGCCGATCAAGACGCATGCGGGGTTGACGGTGCTCTCCGGCAATCTGTTCGACGGCGCGGTGATGAAGCTGTCGGTGATCTCGGACGCGTTTCGCGAGCGCTTCCTCAGCGATCCCGACGATCCCGAGGCGTTCGAGGGGCGTGTGGTCGTGTTCGACGGGCCTGAGGATTATCATGCCCGGATCGAGGACCCGGCACTCGGCATCGACGAGCGCACGATCCTGGTGATCCGCGGCGCGGGGCCGGTCGGCTATCCGGGCGGGGCGGAGGTGGTCAACATGCGGCCGCCGGCCGCGTTGATCCGCGCGGGCATTCACAACCTGCCGTGCATCGGCGACGGGCGGCAATCGGGGACGAGCTATTCGCCCTCGATCCTCAATGCGGCGCCCGAGGCGGCCGTGGGCGGCGGGCTCGCGCTGCTCCAGACCGGCGATACGGTGCGGATCGATCTTCGCAAGCACCGCGCCGACGTGCTGCTCGACGATGCCGAGCTCGACCGCCGCCGTGTCGATTTGGCCGAGATGGAGGCGAGGCTCGTGCCCGACTCGCAGACGCCGTGGCAGGAAATCCAGCGCGGCATCACCGGCCAGTTCGACACCGGCGCCACGCTCGAGCCCGCCGTCAAATATCAGAACATCGCGGAGACGAAGGGGCTGCCCAGGGACAGCCACTGAGCGAAGATCGCGCATTATCGTGATCCTCCCCCTGAAAGGGGAGAAGGGACCAACCCCGTACAGGCGGGGATGGTAGAGGGGTATCCCCGCTGATGGTTACACCCCTCCGTCAGCCCTGCGGGCTGCCACCTCCCCTTTGCAGGGGAGGATGGTGTCGGGCGATCTTCTTCCGCTCAGGCCGGCGCGACGCAGCGGAAGCCGACATGGCTTGTCGGGCTGTCGATCGCCTGCGGCGACCGGGCTGCGGGGCGGTAGCGCTGGCAGTAATTGACCGCGCACAGATGCGAGCCGCCCTTCAGCACCTTGCGCCCGATCCGCGGCCCATGCGGCGTCTCGTAGCTCTCGCCGATCTTGCCGCCGCGCGGGTTGTCGATCGTGCAGCACGCGCCGCGCTTCTTGGCCGCGTCCTTGGGCATCGCATACCAGTCGCGCGTCCATTCCCAGACGTTGCCGATCATGTCCGACAGGCCGTAATCATTGGGCGGATAGCTGCCGACCTCGCTGGTGCGATAGTTGCCGTCGGGCTTCTGACTCGCGAAGGGGAAGAGGCCGCGCCAGTAATTGGCCATGATCCGGCCCTCGGGCTCGAACTCGTCGCCCCATTGATAGGCCCGATCATCGTGGCCGCCGCGCGCGGCATACTCCCATTGCGCCTCGCTGGGGAGCATCTTGCCGGCCCATTTGGCATAGGCCTGCGCGTCCTCGAAACCGACATGGACGACGGGGTGATCCATCAGATCGCCGATATTGCTGTCCGGACCGGTCGGATGCCGCCAGTCGGCGCCGGGCACCAGCGCCCACCATTGCTGGTGATCGTCGAGCGGAACGGGCGTTGCGGTACGCTGAAAAACGAGCGAGGCCGAGACCGCGAACTCGGGATCGAGATCGGGGTAGAGCTTCGGGTCGGGCGGCACCTCGGCGACCGTCACGTGTCCGGTCGCGGCGACGAACTCGGCGAAGGCGCGGTTGGTGACCGGAGTGTCGTCGATCCGGAAGGGATCGACGCGCACCTTTCGGCGCGGACGCTCCTCGGGGTAGAAATTGTCCGATCCGGTCGTAAAGGTGCCGCCCGGAATCAGCGTCATATCGGATCTGGTACTCGGCATTCGATACTCACATCTTGTCGGATGCACCGGGCTCGGATGATGGCTAAGCCAGTGCCGCCCCGGAGTCTATCGTGAACATATCATATTTATCTTGACTATGAACGCGCGAGGCATTCCAATTCGATCACGTCCGCCCGGCCAGCCGGCGGCGAGTAAATGTATCGGGGAGGACCGATCGAGCGGCGTGCCGTCCGATTCCTTCCCCAATGTGCAAGAGGAGCAGGGGAATGATCAGGAAGTTGGCGCCGATCGGCGCTGCCATGCTGTTGGCGACCGCGGCGATGCCGGCGCATGCAAGCGATGCGGAGCGGTCCACCTTCGGAACCCTGCCCGACGGGCGCGCCGTGCCGGCGGTGACGCTGAGCAACGGCAACGGTGTTTCGGCGACGGTGATCGCATACGGCGCGACGCTGCAATCGGTGATTATGCCCGATCGCACCGGCGACAAGGCCGATGTCGCGCTCGGCTACGACAATATCGAGCAATATCTCCAAAAGCCGCAATATTTCGGCGGCACGGTGGGGCGGTTCGCCAACCGCATCGCCAAGGGCAAGTTCACGCTCGACGGCAAGGCGTATCAGGTGCCGGTCAATGACGGCCCCAATTCGCTCCATGGCGGCAAGACCGGCTTCGACAAGGTGTTGTGGACGGTGACCAAGGTGTCCTCCGGCCCAGCGGCGTCGGTGACCCTGCGTTACGTCAGCCCCGACGGCGACCAGGGCTATCCCGGCACGCTGACGGTCGACGCCACCTATTCGCTCGACGAGGCGAACAACCTGACGATTGACTACCGCGCGACCACGGACGCGCCGACGATCGTCAACATCACCAACCACGCCTATTGGAATCTTGGCGGTGAAGGCTCCGCCGGGGGGGCGATGGGGCATGTCGTCACCATTCCCGCGGAGACCTTCCTGCCGACCGACGCGACCGCGATCCCCACCGGCGAGCTCAAGCCCGTCGCAGGCACGCCCTTCGATTTCCGCACGCCGCATGCCGTCGGCGAACGCGTGCGCGACGCGAGCAGCGAGCAGATCGTGTTCGGCCGCGGTTACGATCATAATTGGGTGATCGGGCGCAAGGTGGCCAACGACGAGCATTTGATGGCACGGGTCAGCGATCCAGCGTCGGGGCGCGGATTCGAACTGTGGTCAAACCAGCCCGGGCTGCAATTCTATTCGGGCAATTTCCTCGACGGCACCAGCCACGGCAAGTCCAACCGCATCTACCGCGAGGGCGATGCGATCGTGATGGAGCCGCAGATTTTTCCCGATACGCCCAACCAGTCCGCGTTCGGCTCGGCACGGCTCGCGCCTGGCCAAGTCTATCACAACGTGATGACCTATCGCCTGACGACCGGTCAGGCCGCCAAGTAAGCGGAGGCTCCAGATGAAATTGCGCATCCTTCTTGCCGCCGCCGTTGCATGTGCGGCGTTCACCGCGACGTCCGCCGAGGCCCGCGACCGCTGGACCAAGGTCGAGGCGAAGCAATGGTACGATGCCCAGCCCTGGCTGATGGGATCGAACTACACGCCCGCCAACGCGATCAACCAGCTCGAGATGTGGCAGGCGGCGACGTTCGACCCTGCGACGATCGACAAGGAACTGGGCTGGGCCGAGCAGCTCGGCATGACGACGATGCGCGTCTACTTGCACAATCTGCTGTGGGAGGACGATGCCGAGGGCCTCAAGAAGCGGATGGATGTCTTTCTCGATATCGCCGCGAAGCACCACATCAAGCCGCTGTTCGTATTGTTCGATTCGTGCTGGGACCCGAACCCCAAGCTCGGCCCGCAGCATCCGCCGATTCCGGGCGTCCACAATTCGGGCTGGGTGCAGGCGCCCGGCGCCGCGCGCCTCGCCGACAAGAGCCAGTACGGCAAGCTCGAAGGGTATGTGAAGGACGTGGTCGGCAGCTTCGCGCACGACGATCGCGTGCTCGGCTGGGACCTGTGGAATGAGCCCAACAACGGCGGCGGCGGCAATTACGAGCCGACGCCGCACAAGAAGGAGCTCGTCGCCGGGCTGCTCGGCCAGGTGTTCGACTGGGCGCAGTCGGTCGATCCCGAGCAGCCGCTGACGAGCGGGGTGTGGACCGGCGACCATTGGGACAAGATGGCCACGCTCGATCCGGTCGAGCGCATCCAGGTAACGCGCTCCGACGTGATGACCTTCCACGATTACAACTGGCCCGAAAAGTTCGCGGAGCGGGCGCACCAGATGCTGAGCTACGGCCGCCCGGTGCTGTGCACCGAATATATGGCGCGCGGCAACGGATCGACCTTCGACGGCTCGCTGCCGATCGGCAAGAAGCTCAACATCGGCATGATCAACTGGGGCTTCGTCGACGGCAAGACGCAGACACGGCTGCCCTGGGATAGCTGGAAGAAGCCGTACACGATGGACGAGCCGACGATCTGGTTCCACGAGGTGCTGCGCGCCGACGGCACGCCCTATCGCAAGGCCGAGACCGATCTGATCAAGCGGCTGACCGCGGCGCCGAAGGGCGTCGTTCCGGAAATCACGTATTGAGACGGGGTATGCGGTGGATCGCGGCCGGGCTGGCGGCAGGCGCGCTCGGCGCCGCCGCATGCGCCGGGGCTGAGCAGGTCGGCTCGGTGCTCGACGGGGGCGATCCATTCGTGCTCGTCGAGGGCGAGACGGCGTGGCTCTATCCAACGCGCGGCGGCAACCGGCTCGAAAGCTGGTCGTCGACCGATCTGGTCCACTGGCAGGCGCACGGACCGCTGCTCCGGCTGAGCGACATCGCCTGGGCGTTCGACGATGGCGCGCCCAAACATTCGCTCTGGGCGCCCGATATGCTCGCCGCAAACGGGCGCTATTATCTCTATTATTCGTTGGGGCCGCAGATCCCGACGGTGAGCCGGATCGGGGTCGCAACCTGCGATAGCCCGTCGGGTCCATGCACCGACAGCGGCCGTCCGCTGCTGGCGGGCGGCAACGGGTTCGAGGCGATCGATCCGATGGTCTTTCCCGATCCCGGATCGGGTAAAACCTATCTCTATGCCGGCGGCAGTGCGGGAGCGACGCTGCGCGTGTTCGTGCTGACGCCCGATCTGCTGCGGATCGACCGCGAGGTGGAGGTGGCGCAGCCGCCCCACTTTACCGAGGGCGCGTTCATGCACGAGCGCGACGGTGTCTATTACCTGTCGTATAGCCACGGTCGCTGGAACGATGCGACCTATTCGGTCCACTACGCGACCGCGCCGAACCCGACGGGGCCGTGGACCTATCGCGGCGTGATCCTGAAGAGCGATGACACCTTCAAGGGCCCGGGCCACCATTCGTTCTTCCGCGATCCGCGCGACGGCGGCTGGCGGATCGCCTATCATCGCTGGGAAGGCGAAAAGGGCGCCGGCCCGTATCGCGGCCATCGCCGCATCGCGATCCAGAAAATCAGCTACGCCGCCGACGGAACGATCGAGCCGATCAGCATGAGCGACTGAGCCCGCTGGGGTTGCTTACGACCAGTCGAACGCCCCCACCGTCTCGCGCTTGCCGAGCATGAACGCGTCGGCGACGAGACGGAACGGCGAAAAGTCGATATCGCTGGTGCGTGAGGTGACGAGTTGGTGGAAGTGGCGGTAGAGCCGCGCATATTCGGGATCGTGTTCGGCCTCGACGGGATTCCCGTCGATCGTCATCTTCGAGGCACCGTCGCCGAGCGTGAGCGTGCCCTTGTCGGTCTCGATCTTGATGTCCCAGGTCTGTGGGCCGCGCTGGTCGAAATCGAACGCGACCTCGATGGGAACCGCACCTGCTGAGAGTGTTAGATCGGCAGCGATCGGAGCGTCGCGGTTGCTCGGAAAGCGCAAGACCGCGGTGTCGAGCAACACCGCATCGTCGACCAATTTGGTCAGCACCGACAACGCGTTGATCCCCGGATCAAACACGCCAATCCCGCTTTCCCAGATCCATTCCTGCCCCGGGTGCCAGATGCGCACGTCTTCCTTCCACGCGATCGAGACGCTGCACACCGCATGGTCGACGAGCCATCGCTTCGCGGGCTCGACTGCGGCCGCCTCGCGCGAGTGCCAGGTGACGTGCAGCACAATGCCGCTCGCCGCCGCGGCATCGGCGATCGCCTGCGCTTCGCCCAGCGTCGCGGCGGGCGGTTTTTCCAGCATGATATCGAGTCCGGCCGCGATCGCCTCGCGAACGAGCTCGAGCCGTCCGCGCGGCGGCGTGCAGATCGCGATCGCCTTCACCTCGGGCATTGCCGCGGCCATCTCGCTGATTGTCGTGAAGGCGGGGATGCCGTCCACCGGATGGTTGCGCGTGACGACCGCCGCCAGTCGGAAGTTCGGATCAGCGCCGATGGTGGGAATATGCTGGTCGCGGGCGATCTTGCCGACGCCGACGATGGCGATCGGAACGGGATTCGAGGGCATCGCAATTCCTGTAATGGGGTTCATTCGTGGTCGTCGGCGACGACCTGTTCGATGAGAACGAGAACGTCGTCGATGAGATTGCGCATGGCGTGCTCGGCCAGGTCGGGCTTGCCTGCAGCGATGGCTTCGTGGACCGCGGCATGGTCGTCGATGCTCGCCGAGCGGCCCGCGATGCGGTTGGTGAAGCGGATCGAGGTGCGAAGCGCGGTATCGACCACATCGCGAAACTGGGCATAGAAAGGGTTGCCCGAGGCATGCAGCACCGCGACATGGAACGCGATATCGGCATCGAGCGTGTCGTCGCGCCCGGCTTCGGCCTCGCGCATTCGGTATAGGCCGGCCCCGATCGCGGCGACGTCGGAGGGCGTCGCGCGAGTGGCGGCGAGCTTGGCGGCCTGCGGCTCGACCGCGACCCTGAGTTCGTTGAATTGCCTGAGCAGACTGATCGAGCTGCGCCGTTCGAGCAGCCAGCGCAGCACGTCGGTGTCGAACAGATTCCAATGGCTTTCGGGCTGGACGAACGTGCCCTGCTTGGGACGTGCCCCGAGCAGCCCCTTGGCGGTGAGCATTTTGACCGCCTCGCGCGTCACCGAGCGGCTGACGTCGTGCGTCTTGGCAAGCTCGGCCTCGGTGGGGAAAGCGCGCGCCTTGTAGTCGCCGACCACGATGGCGCGGCCGAGCGCCTCGAGCAGCCCATAGGTCAGGTTACGGCCGAGCTGATTGCGCGCCAGCGCCGACCCCTGCGGACTAGGAACCGAACTGGCCAACGTGTCTCTCCCCCTTTGCGAGCTCCTGCGGCCACGTTTTTGCAGATAAGAAGCGTCTCGACAAGTGCGATCGATCATATAAAAGACATTTCGGTTACATAGGGAGGGGTCGAATGGGGCTCGGCACAATCGATATCGCGGTCGTGATTGTTTACGCGGTTTTTATTTTCGGGCTTGCGCAATGGGTGAGTCGGG
>CAMLGC010000025.1 GCA_946479505.1 uncultured Sphingomonadaceae bacterium | reverse complement strand
ATCCAGGATGGCCTTTTCCTCGTTCGTCAGCAGGACGTTGCCGTTGACCTGCGCCCAGCCGGTCATGCCGGGGGCGACGCGCGCGCGCTGACGGCCGATCGCCCCCATCGCGCCGACGGTTTCGGGCAGCAAGGGGCGCGGCCCGATCAGGCGTAGCTCGCCGCGCGCGACGTTGACGAGGCTGGGCAGCTCGTCGAGCCGTGTGGATCGGAGGAAGCGCCCGACCGGCGGCGTGCGGTCCTCGTCCGGCATCGACAGGCCTGTCGCGTCCCGGCGATCGATCATGGTTCGGAACTTGACCAGGCCGAACGGCCGCTGCGCGATCCCCGATCGCCGTTGCCTGAACAGGATCGGGCGGCCCAGCGCCATCAGCACGACCAGGGCGATTGCCGCGATCACCGGTAGCGCCACGAGGAGCGCCAGTGCCCCCGCCACCCGGCTGAACAGCGCGGGCGTCAGGACCGGTCGTCGCGGACCGCCGGTCGGATGGGGCGCCGCGCGCATCGCGGGGCCGCGTCGTCAGGCGGCGACGGCATTCGCGACGGCGGCCGGGGCCGCCGGCGGAATCGGGACGAAGGTTCGCATCATCGCTTCGGGCCGGGCATCAATGCCGGCATCGATCGAGCTGCCGTCGATGCCGCGGCTGAGCGCGTGGATCGCAGCCTGCGTCCGGTTGTGAACATTGAGCTTTCGCAGGATCGCCTTCACATGCACCTTTACGGTGGCCTCGCTGATATCCAGCCGACGCGAAATCAGCTTGTTGGGATAGCCGGTCACCAGGCAGCGGAGAATTTCGATCTCGCGGCCGGACAGCAGTTCGCACAATTCCTTGTCGAGCCGGCCCGACGCGATCGGCGCGGCCGGGCTGCTCGGCAGCCGGTTCGCCAATGCGCCCGGCAGCACCTTTTCGCCCAGCGCGACCAGTTGCAGCGAGCTTATGAGGCTCGCGCAGCCGATGTCCTTGACGATATAGCCATCGACGCCGGCCCGGAACGCGCTGGCCATGTTTTCGAAGTCGAATGCCTCCGCCAGAAGCACGAGGCGCGCGCCGGGAAAGCGAGCCTGCAGATCGCGAAGCTGGTCGTCCCCATCGTCGCTCGAGCCCTGGTCGATCACGATCATGATCGTGCTGCCTTCGGCGCAAGCCACCTGCCCGAGATCGGCGGCATCCTCGACCGAATGGAGTATTTGGAAATGCTCTTCGGCGAGAATGTGGCGCAGGCCTTCTCTGATCAACGCGTTCCGACCCAAAAGGATGATGTGGACTGGACCGTTCATGTGATGTCTCCCCTCAAAAGGTTCTGCGATCAGCGACGGGGCAGCTTCGGAACAGCGTTGCCTTCTAGCCGAAAATTTATCGCGATGCGGTGGGAGGAGTCGAGTCATAATTCTTTGGTTTTCCTCCGAAAGATTACGGATAGGGAAAATACGTGGCCGACCCCCAGGGTCAGGACGAGGCGGACTGTGACTGGACGAAAGTACGAGATATTCAGGCATTTCGGCCCAGTATCGCGTGCAACGGGGGCGCCGATCCCGTCGGGCCATCCCAATTGTCGACTCGCAGCAGGCCATCCCCCGTCTTGATCCAGAACGCCTCGTCGTCGCGCCGCACGATCTGGCCCGGCGCGCCGAGATAGCGAGAATCGTCGGCGTGCGGGCTCGCTTCCCACAAGGTGATGCGCCCCTCGCCGTGATGCGTGAAGGCGCCCGGATAGGGCCGGCCGACCGCGCGAATCAGGCGATCGATGACGGCGGCGGACATTGCCCAGTCGATCGCCCCGTCCGCGGGCGTTCGACGCGCGCCATAAGTGGCGCATCGCTCGTCCTGGACCGTCCCGGCGGCGTCGCCGGCCTGGATCCGGGCGAGCGCGCTTACCACCATCGCATCGAGCGCGCGCATGTGTTTGCAATAGAGGGAGCGCGCCGTTTCGTTGGGCGCGACATGGAAGAAGCGCTGTTCCAGAATCGCGCCGCTGTCCATTCCGGCATCGATCCAGAACAAGGTGCCCGCGGTGATCGGTTCGGCGTGCAGGATCGTCCAGGGAATGGCCGCGCGGCCGCGAAGTCGCGGCAAAGCGGCGGGATGATAGCCGAGCACCCCGGCCGGCAGTATATCCAGAAAGGCAGGGCCGCAGATCTGAGACCAGCCGACCACCAGAATGAGGTCGGGACGGGCGGTGCGGATGCGATCGACGATCTCGGGATCGTTGATCCGCACGGCGTAGGCGAGCTCCGCGCCCGCGCTTTCCGCGGCGGCCGCGAGATCGCAGAAATCGGAATGGCGCCCCGCGCGCTCGGGCGGGAGCGTCACGATCAGGCGGACCCGCCAGCTTTCGGCGCGCGCCGCGGCCTTGATTGCCACCTCCGTGCTCTCCACGGCGCCGACGATCACGAGCTCGGGCATGAATCTTTCGCGGCCCGGGGGCGTTCGCCCACGCTGCCGCGCGGGGGAGACGCGGTATCGAGCCCCATGCAGCCGATCAGCGCGCGGTTGACGTCGCGGACATCGTACTGCGTGACCGCGCGGCGCCGTGCGGCTGCCGCCATCGCGCGCAGCCTTGGCCGATCGGCCAGCATCTCGAGAATGGCGTCCGCGAGCCGGCGCGGATCGCGTGGCGGCACCAGGCGCCCGTTCTCGCCATCGACGATCGCGTCGCGACAGCCGGGAAGATCGGTCGTGATCACGGGGCGCCCGCTGGCCAGCGCCTCGAGGATCGTGCGCGGCAGACCCTCGCGATAGAAAGAGGGAAGCGCGAACAACGTGCACGCTGCCAGATCGGGGCGGACGTCGCGGGTTTCGGGAAGAAACTCGATCAACCCCTCATCGGACCAGCGCCGACATTCGTCCGGCGACACCGCGGTCGGATTGTCGCGTTCGAGACGGCCGAGAATCCGGAACCGCACGTCGGGCGAGCGCGCCCGCACGATGCGTGCCGCCTCGACGAAATCATGGACGCCCTTGTCGCGCATCAGCCGCGCGACCATCAGCACCGCCGGTGGTCCCTCGGGCAGCGGCTGGTCCACGAAATGGCCGATGTCGATCCCCGATCCCGGCACCTGCACGACATAATGGTCGTGCGTGATGATGCGGTGGCGCAGCATCGCGGCGCGATCATCGGCATTGAACACGAAAACGGTCCGCGCCGAACGGACCCCCGCACGGTAGATCAGGCTGACCAGCGCGCGCAGCCGAGGCCGATGATCGGCTTCGGCGCTGAAGACGTACCCGAGGCCGCTCATGATGACGTGAAAGCGCGATCGCGGGAACAAGCGGGCGGCAAGCCCGCCATAGATGATCGGCTTCTGCGTATAGGCGAGCACCGCGTCGGGCCGATACCGCCACATCAGCCGAATATAGGCCGCCAGGATCAACAGATCGGCGAGCGGACTGATTGCGGCACGCGCCATCGGGATCTGCACGAACACGATTCCCATCGATGCGAGGCGGTCTTCGACCTCCGGGTCGCGATCGGGCGCCGTGGCGATCACGTCATGGCCGGCGGCCACCAGGGCGTGGAGCAGCGCTCCGCGGAAATTGACGAGCGAATAGGCGAGGCTGGAATGAACGAGGATCCTCATCTGATGCGCTGCACCTTTTTGCCACGTCGATTGCGCATATTACGGGCCGACCCGCAGCGTGGAACGCAGGATTCGGGCTGATATACTTTCGGTTCGCCGCAGCGCTTTCGGACAATGTCGCGCGGTCGGCCTGCACGGTTGATCTCGGATAGGCTCTCCGACGCGCCAACGCCGCCATTACGGGTAGTGGCTGTTTGACCGAGTTTCTCGCAGCACGCTCTCGGCTAAGTTCAAGGCGGGCTGACGCGCGGTCTTTCGAGGTCGTTCCTCGTCGGGAACGAACGCGTCGGCGGTTTGGACGAGGCGACGCATGCCCAACCTGACAGTGGACGCGGCATCCCCCGACAGCATGCGTTTAGAGGCGCCGCGGTCGCTATGGGATCGTGTCGCGCGACGGCCGTCGGCGGGCCGATCGCCGTCGCTGCGCAAGACGCTGCGGCTCGCGATCGTCATGGCGCTCGATTTCATCGCGGTCGCCGCGACGATGGCGATGGCGCTGCAATTCGTGGATCAGGCACGGACAGGCGATCCGTTGTGGCAGGCGACAATCTATCTGCTGTTCGCGACGATCGCGACGTCGGTCTTCTTCTTCGCCGGGCTCTACCGACGGAGCTGGCGCTTTCTGCGCTTCGCCGATTGCATCTTCCTGGCGAAGGTGATCGCGCTGGGGCTGACGGCGGCCTGGATCGCGGCGCTCGCGGTTCCGGCGATGCGCTCGCTGGGTGCGGTGCTGATCGCGGTCGGAGTAATGCAGGGATCGACGCTCGCCGCGGTGATGGGATCAATGCGCGTCGTCCGGCGGCATCTGCGCGAACGACGCCAGACCCATGTTTCGCCGGGCATCGATTGGGTGCGCGCGACCGAACGGCGGCACGTGCTGCTGCTGGGGCCGCCCGACTGGGCGTCGTCGGTGATCGAACTGATCCGGGCCGATCATAGCTCGAACCTGCATGTCGTTGGCGTGCTGCTGCCCGACAAGGGCGATCCGATCGACCGACTGTCGGGCGTGCCGGTTCTCGGGGGCGCGGAGCTGCTGCCGGGTGCGGTCGCGATGCTGGAGGAGCGCGGCCAAAAGCCGCAGGCGTTGATCCTGCGCGACGACGGCCACTCGCTCGCCTTCGCCGAGCGGTCGCGGCTGATCGGCCGCGCCCGCAATCTCGGGCTCGAGCTGGGCCGCGTCACCGATCCCTGCCGTCAGTTGCTGCGCGCCAGCCCGAAGATCGACATCGAAGGGCTGCCGGTGGCGCAATTGCTCGGCCGCCCCGAATATACGATGGAGCGCAAACTCGTTGCCGACATGTTTCGCGGCGCGCGCGTTCTCGTCACCGGTGCGGGTGGAACGATCGGCGGCGAGTTGGTGAAGCAGCTCGCCAGTTTCGGCCCCGCCGAGATCGTGCTTCTCGATCATGCCGAACACGCATTGTACACGATCGAGATGGACGTTCGGGAGCAATTCCCCGGAATCGTCTTTCATCCGGCACTGTGCTCGATCCGGCAGAGCAAGGCGGTGCGGGCGGCATTCGAGCGATTTCGGCCGGAGTTCGTTTTCCACGCCGCCGCGCTCAAGCATGTGCCGATGGTCGAGGCCAATCCATGCGCGGGCGTCCACACCAATGTCATCGGCACCCGCAACGTGGCGGACGCCGTGTGCGAATTCGGCGTGCGCGCCATGGTGCAGGTATCGACCGACAAGGCGGTCAATCCCGTCGGCATGATGGGATCGACCAAGCGACTTGGGGAGCTTTACTGCCAGGCGCTCGACCTGTGCGGCATCGATGACGCGGACGCGCCCCGCTTCATCACCGTGCGGTTCGGCAACGTGCTGGGATCGAGCGGTTCGATCGTGCCGCTCTTCAAGCGCCAGATCGCCGAGGGCCGCGACCTGACGGTGACCCATCCGGACATCACCCGATTCTTCATGACCGTGAAGGAAGCCGTGCAGTTGATCCTGCAGAGCAGCTCCTCCGCGCTCAAGAACGACACCGATCGCGGCAACATCTACGTGCTCGATATGGGCACGCCGGTGCGCATCGCCGACATGGCACGGCAGATGATCCTGCTCGCCGGGCTGGAACTCAATGTCGATATCGCGATCCGCTTCGTCGGGCTGCGGCCGGGCGAGAAACTCTACGAGGAGCTGTTCGATAGCTGCGAACAGCAGGTCGAATCGCAGATCGCGCGCATCTTCGAGGCCCATTCACCCTCGATCCCGCTGCCGCTCATCACGCGGGCGATCCGGCGGCTCGATCAACTGGTTGCGGAGGAGGACGATTCCGAGGTCTGCCGGATTGTCCATCATCTGGTGAAGCTTCCCAACGGCAGCGCCGACATGAGCGCACCGTTCGGCGAGCACGCACCGCGCGGGCCGCACAACGACGACGGGCGGCTGATGTCGGCAGGGTGACGGCGCGCGGCGCCAGATGGGGCTTTGATGATGGCGACGAAACTGCGAGCGAGCGACGTCCTACGATTCGAGCCGGTCGAGCCGCTGCGCTCGCTCGCTTCGCGCTGGCCGCGCCACGAGCCCGACGAGATCGACGCCGCCATGGCCGTGCTGGCCAGCGGTCGCGTCAACGCGCTCGTCCACGGCGAGCAGGTGCGCGCGTTCGAGGAGGAGTTCGCCCGCTTCGTCGGCGTGGATCATGCGATCGCCGTCGCCAACGGCACGCTGGCGCTCGAACTCGCGTTGCGCGCGCTGGGCATAGGTCCGGGCGACGAGGTCATCGTTCCCGCGCGCAGCTTCTTCGCCACCGTCAGTTGCGTGATCGCCGTCGGTGCGACCCCGGTCTTCGCCGACATCGATCCGATATCGCACACCATCTCGGTATCATCCGCTGCGCGCATGGTGTCGGCGCGCAGCCGTGCGATCATCGGCGTCCATCTGGCCGGATGGCCCTGCGACATGGCCGCGCTGAAAACATTGTGCGACCGCGCGGGGCTGTTCCTGGTGGAAGATTGCGCGCAGGCGCACGGCGCCGCGATCGGCGATCGCCGGGTCGGCAGCTTCGGCGACATCGCCGCCTTTTCCTTTTGCACCGACAAGATCATGTCGATCGGCGGCGAGGGAGGCATGGTGACCACGTCCGATCGCGACCGGTGGCTGCGCGCCTGGGCCTATAAGGACCACGGCAAGAATCCGGATAAGCTGGCGTGCGAGGCGGGCAGCGGGTTTCGCTACGTCCACGACAGTTTCGGCAGCAATTTCAGATTGACCGAAATGCAGGCCGCGATCGGCCGGCGCCAGCTCGTCAAGTTGCCGGGCTGGTTGCGGCGGCGACGGGCCAATGCCGCGATCCTGCAAGCTGCATTGCGCGATCACCCCGCGATCCAGGTTCCGCGCGTGCCCGCCGCGCTGACCCACGCCTGGTACAAGTTCAACGTGCAAATCCGCCCGACGCGGATCGGCGGGATCGACGATGTCGTGGCGGCGCTGCGCGCGCAGGGCGTGACATGCGGCCCGGGATCGTGCCCGGACATGAGCCGGGAGGCGGCGTTCGGAGCCCACCGGCCGAGGACCGATGGAGCGTTGCCGGTCGCTGCGCGCGTCGGCGCGCGCAACCTGATGCTCGCGGTCGATCATCTGTTCGACGTCGACGACATGATACGTGTGGCCGGCGCGCTTCGCGCGGCGGCGGCCTGAGATGAGAGCAATCCCGGCCGAGCCCGTGCCGGTGGTGGACGGCGCCCCCACGACGAGCGAGCGGCCATCCCGATCGCGCCTCGCGCGCGCTGCGTCGCCTGTCGCTCGAACGCACGCCGTGTCGGGGGCAGTGATCGAGCTCCACGCCGACGAGTTGCGGCCGGGGTCGCTGGCCGCCGCCTTTGGTGGCGGGGCCGCGGCGGCGATCGTGCGGTTCGATCGGCGGCTGCGGAACCTATGGGCGCACCTGATCGAAAATCCGGACGAACAATTGCCCTGGCAGGCGACGCTGATCGACATCGCCCGCAATCATGTCGGCTCCGGGGACATCACCAAGAGCCTGGGCGACGGCATCTACATTCAGCCGGGGCTGCACGGCTATGTCAGCCGCAAGATCGAAATCGAGCGCAGCGGCGGCCAGACGCGCGCGACGCCGGCGGCGTTCGCGCAAGGGGCAGGCACCTATGTCGTTCCTCGGGCGGCGCTCGACGAATGCTGCGCCATCACCGATCGCCTGACGGCTGCGCTGACCCCCGCGCATCATGATCTTCCGACCTATCGGGTTGCGGTCCAGCGCCTGAAATACCAGGCCAATCCGGCCGAATGCGATCAGCTTGCGGAGGTGATCTGCGACGCGCTCGCCCGATGGGGGCGGACCGGTTTTCGCATCGACGGCAATCGGGCGCGGCTGAATCCACGGCTGGGAAACAAGGGGCTTACCGACGCGCTGGCGTTGACGATGCTCACCCGCCTCGGCCGCCAGCTCGCCGGCTGGATCGACCGCATCGCCGGCGATCCCCGCCTTGCGCCGCCGAGCGGCCCGAATGCCCGGATCGTGGAACGCGAGCATCTCGACGAACGCTTCTTTTCCGCACTGTGCGGACGGCGTGACAGCGTCTGCACGCAGATCTTCACCGACGGCGCGTGGCGCGATCTGCCGGTCGATCTCGATTCACTGGCGGTGTTTCCGGGAAAGCTCGCGGAGCGCGCGTTCGGGCTGCGGCCGACCCTCCACCGCGTGATCTATACCGGAGTCGAGACGCCGGAGCCGATCGATCCGCAAAGCGGGAATGTGACGATGCTCTTGGGCGCGGTGTGAGATGCGCCACACGATCATCGGTCGGCGGCCGCATGCGCGATGGCGGGCGCGAGTAGGCGGGCGCCCGCGGCGCTCAAGTGGTTGCTGTCGGAATAGAGCGGAACGCCGTTGAGCGCGGTGACGCACCGACCCGTGCGGCACAAAATATCGGCAGGATAGACTCGCCGCAGCCGGGGATGATCGCCGAGGCGATCGAGCATCGCCGCGGTTTCTGCCTCGCGCCGTCGATAGGCGTCGATCGACATGGTGTAGCCGTCGACGTCGCCGTGTTTCGCCTGCAGCCGGGCGAGGGTGAAGGGCACGTCGTGGCCGATCTCGGGGATCGGATAGACGATCACCACCGTCTTTCCAACGGCGAGCAGGCGATCGACCATGCGCGTGATGCCGGCGGTCAGCGCCTCTCGGGCACCGGCGCCGAGCGGGGGCGGGGCCTCGCCGTAATCGTCGAACAATCGCGGCAGGTCGCTGTTGGTTTCGGCTGGCCCGGCGTCGAGCGCCCGGCCGCGATAATAATAGGTCCAGCGGGCGGCGATGACGACGGTGTCGAGCTCGGGATGCACGGCGAGAAGCGCGAGCTTCTGCCGGTTCGCCTCGAGACAGCCGGAGTCGGTGCCGCGCCCGAGCAGCGGCGGGCAGCGCGATGCTGCGCCGTAGAGCGTCGCCGGCCCGCTCTCGGCGATGCGCCGCATCGCGTCGCGCAGCGCGGCCGCGTGCGAATCGCCGATCAACGCGTAGCGCAGCCGGGCGGGATCACCGATCACGCAGGCGCGATCGAGCCGCAGTTCGGCGCTGCACGACCACGCGTATGAGTTGGTGTGATCGGCATAGGCCGCCAATCGCACGGTTTCGGCCGAATAGCGCCAGGGAAGCCCGTTGCCCGCTATCAATGCCGCACCGGCCGCGACCGTGCAGATCATGATCGCCGCCGCCGCCCGGAACAGCGCCGCACGACCGCGCAGGACCTGCTTGCGCCGAAACGGCAGCTCGACGAGCCGCCACGACACGATCGAGCACAACAGCGCGAGGAGCGTGGCGACGACCAGCACCTGCGCCGGCGGCTCCTCGATCATGCGGTATCGGACGAAGACGAACAGCGGCCAGTGCCAGAGATAGAGCGAATAGGAGATCTGGCCGACGAACGTCGCCAGCGGGTGCGACAAGGCCCGTCGCACGACCGTGGAACGGGATTGTTCGCCGGCATGAATAATCATCGCCGCACCGACGCAGGGGATCGCCGCTGCGGCGCCGGGAAAGGCGGTCACCTCGGAAAGCGCGAAGATCGCATAACCGATCATCGCGAGGCCACCGGCGGCGACGACCTGTGCCGTCGCACGATTCGGGCATCGAGGGATCATGCCCATCGCCAGCGCGCCGCCGAGCAGCAGCTCCCACGTCCGGTACGGCAATAGGTAGAAGGCGGCGCTCGGCCAGCGCGCCGTCGCCCAGATACACGCAGCGAACGAGAGCGCGCCCAGCGTCGTGACGACCGGCCGGCGCCAGCGTTGCGGGATTTTCCACAGGACGATCAGCAGCACCGGCCAGAACAGGTAGAATTGCTCCTCGAGCGAGAGCGACCAGGTGTGCAGCAGTGGCTTGAGCTTGGCGGAGCCGTCGAAATAGTCGGCTTGGAACCACAGGAACGCGTTCGACAGCGACGTCGCCGCCGCGGCGAGATTCGCCCCATAGCTGGAGAGGTCGCGCGGCAGCAGGACGACGACCGCCGCCAGCGTGCAGGCGATCAGCAGCACGAACAGCGCCGGGAAGATCCGTCGGATACGCCGTTCGTAGAACCCCGTCAGCGACAGCGCGCCCCTGTCGAGTTCGGCGAGCAGCAGCCGCGTGATGAGATAGCCCGAAATCACGAAGAAGATGTCGACCCCGACGAATCCGCCCGACACGATCCCCAACTCGGAATGAAACAGCACGACGGGCACCACCGCCAGCGCGCGGAGCCCGTCGATGTCCGCGCGGTAAGCGGATCGGTCCGCGCGGGCGACGATCGCCTGCGGAACGGCGAGTGCTGGCGCGTCGACGACGACCGACACGGGGCTATCGGCCCGGTCGCGTGAAACGATGATGCTTTGTCGCGTCAATCGTCATCGCAAACCCCACTTGCCCGGCTGATCGGCGCGCGCCTGGTCCCAGGGGCCGGCAGCTAGCCGGCCAGCCTGGGTTCGGATCTGGCCAGCTCCCGACAGGAGGGCCGCTGATAAATGTCGAAGAACGGATCGAGATTCCGCGCGAGATATTCGTCGATATAGGCGATCTCCTGTTCGGAGAAGTAATCGACATAGCCGCCGGCCTTTCCGCGCCGGACCTTGAAGCTGTTCGGATCGCTGCGATCGGCGGGCCGCAGCCGCTCGTGCCCGAAGCCGTCCGCCAGCTCGATCTTGCGGAGGTTCTCGAACGACGCGAACCGGACCGCCTGATCGAGCAGGGCGTCGTCCGGTATCGGCAATTGCAGGAATTCCGCCGACGTCCTGAGCACCGCGCGCGCGTTGACGTGCATGTCCTCGTAGGTGATCCAGTGGAAGGCGCGAACGCGGAAGCGATTGCGCGCCCAGGCGTTGTAGAAGGCGACGATCGCATCGATGCTGCCGCGCTCGCGCATCAGATACTCGCCGAGCGAACAGTCGATCACCTTCATCCGCGTCTTCGCGTCGAAATAATAGGATACCAGCACGTCACGGGGGTCGCGCGTCAGGAACAGGATGCGTTTCGAGGCGTAGCGCGACTTGTCGGTCTCGACGTCGACGCCGAACTTGAGGTTGGGCGAATCGTCGTGGGTGAAGGCGATGTTGGGAATACGTGACGACAGCTTCCAGAAATGCTGGATCTCCATCGGGTTGTCGAGGTCGAGCGCATATTGGCGGCTGATGATGTAGCCGATCATCGTCCGGAACCACGTCCGCCCGGCCTTGGGATAGGAAAGCACGAAGGCGTCGCGCGCCCAGTGGCTCGCTGCCCGTCGCAGCGCGCCGAGCGGTCCCTTGTTCTTGATGCCCCGCGGCAGGAGCAGCTCCCCGGTCGAAAACGACAGATCGCGAAGGCCGGTTCGTAGCTGCATCACGCGAATACCTTGGCTTGCGAACGAAAGCTCGCCATTGGCGCCATCATAGCCGAGCCCGCCCGGTTTTCGTGGGATTTTCCGGATGATGCTCAAAGGAATAGCGCCTAACCGACCGCGGTTGCGCCGCGATAGATCCGCTGCTTGAAGAACCAGCGATACGGCCCGACCTCGAGCAGCTTGTGCCCGACATGCGTCATGGCGAGCGTCACTACGGTCGCGACGAAGAAGAACAGCGCCATCGACAACGCCCAGTCGTCGGTGAACAGACCCAATCGGTCGAACAGCGCCCGCGTGGCGAAATAGGTATAGGGATGAATCAGGTACAGCGAGTAGCTGACCGTGCCGAGATAGCCGATCGTCCGATTGCCGAACGCGGCGCTGCTGATGCTGTCGGGCTGGATTGCGAGATAGAAATAGGCGGGCGTCGCCGCCATCAGCGCCCATGCCCAGGGGCTGGCCATGTCGGCCTGCGAAAAGCCGAAGCGATGCGTCGCGGCGAGCAGTGTGCATGTCGCCGCCAGCAGGATTTCCAACGGTCGCGCGATCTGTGCGGGGGGGCGGACATCGGCGTCATGCACGAGCCGCACGACCGCCCCGGCCAGAAAGAAGATCGCGATGGGGTAGCGAAACAGGAACGCGCCGGATGCCAGCGCGAGAACGATCGTGCCGGTTCGATTGTGCCGCCGGAAGAAGAAATACCCTGTCGCTGCAAGCGCATAGAACATCACTTCATAGGTGAGGCTCCAGGCGTTGGGGGTCAGTTGCTCGGTATGCGTGAACAGGTTGAGAAACAGGAATCCCGCCACGATCGCGGTCCAGGTGTTGAGCGCCGGATAGGCATTGGTCAGGCCGTTGAGCACCGCGAACAGCAGGGTGAACACGAAGAACAACGGATACAGCCTGAAGAACCGCCGCAGTGCGAACTCGCCGAGCGAATAGCGCATGATGCTCGGCAGGATGACGAAGCCGCTGATGACGAAGAACAGCTCCACACCCCACGCGCCGAAGCTCCACGGCGCCCAGACCAGCGCGACATAGAAATTGTTGTCTGCATAGACGTGCTCGGCGGTGCCCCCGAGCAGGTGGGCCCAGAACACCATCAACGACGCGATTCCGCGCAGTCCGTGCGCAGCCGGGTTGAAACCGGCGCGACGGGCGACGCGGGGCGGCGCGCGGAGCGGCTGGTCGAGGGCGGGGTGGGTGGCCATCGTGCGCGCACCCTCAGCCGCCGCCGCGCGGCTGTAGTGCGGCCGCGCGGGCTAGCGAAACGACGCTGCCGTCGGGCACGTCCTGGGTGATCGCCACATTATTGTGGATCAGGCAATCGGCGCCGATGCTGGCGGCGTAGATCAGCGTCGCGCACATCCCCAGCGTCGATCCGTCGCCGATCCGGCAATGGCCCGCCACGACGGCGTTGGGCGCGAGATGGACGTGATCGCCGATCGCGCTGTCGTGCGCGACCACGGCGTTCTGGTTGATGATGCAATTGTCGCCGATGCTGACGCCCGGCCCCACATTGGCGCCGGGAAACAGATAGGTCGCCGCGCCCAGCGTGCTGCCCAGCCCGAGGTGGGCGGATGCCGCGACCAGCGGCGGCAGCTCGAACCCGGCTGCCTTGAGGCGCTCGAAGACCCGCCTGCGCACGGCGTTCGAGGTCGCGCCGCCGACCCCGACGAACGCGGTGCGCAGGCCGCGGTCGCGCAGCGTGGCGAGCAGGGTCTCGTCGCCCAGCACGTCGATCTCGCCGAGGATCGCAGCGCCAGGCGCGATCGCGGCGTCGACGCCGCCGACGATCGTGAAGCCGCATCCCTGCGCCGCGTCGATCACCGCCTTGGCATGCCCCGCCGCGCCGACGATCACCGCATCGTCGGCGGCGTACCGTTCCGCGAGCGCGGGGGTCGCCGCCACCCCCTCGGCCCCGGCGGATTGGGCATAGCGTTCGACATCCTCGACGCGCACCTGACCGCCCTCGGCGGGAACCCGATCGATATCGACGCCGAGGTCGCGCGCGCGCAGGCGGGCCTTGGCCGATATGCGCGCGGGTCCCTCGGCAACGCTCGCCGCATCGCCTGCGTGCGTATCCGCCCAGACGAAATCGAGATCGTCGATCGATGCGTCGGCGGCGAACCACGCCTCGCAGATCGGCGCGCCGACCGCGACCATGTCGCCTTCGCGAACCAGCAGCCGCGCCATTCGGCCGGAGCAAGGGGCGAGAATATCGTTGGCGGCCTTGGTCGTCTCGATCGCGAAGAGCTGCGTGTCGCGCTCGAAAGGGTCGCCCTCGCCGAGCGCGATGATGGCGATCAGGGCCTCGTCCTCATTGGCGTTGAGCCGCGGCATGGTGATGATCGCCTTGCGCTCGGCATCGGCGTGGCACGTCGCGACCGGCTCGGGGAGAGGGACGGTCATCGTGCGTCCAGCACCAGATCGAGCGCGGCGGCGACGACCGAATCGCTGCTCGGCAGCAGCGCCGTTTCCCATGATTTTGCGCTCGGGATCGGATGCGACGGGCCGGTGACGCTCGCGAAGGACACGCCCTGCGCACCGATCAGCGCGCGCGCGACTTCGGCACCGAAGCCCCATCCGTCGGCGCCTTCCTCCACCGACAGCACGGAGGTGCAGTGGCCGATCCGGCGGCGCAGGTCGTCGCGGTCGAACGGCGACAGCGTCGTCACCTCGATCACGTTGACCGCGAGCTCGTCGTCGCGGTCGAGGCGGTCGGCGGCCTCGACGCAGACTTCGGTGCTGCCGCCATAGCTGACGATCGCGAGATCGGGATCGCGGTGCGGCGCCAGGTCGCGCGCCTCGATGCGCCGCGCGTAGCTCAGCTTGTTCTCGATGATGAGGTGTGGCGTGCGCGCGGCGAACACGGCGGCGTAGATGCCAGGAATGTCGGAGAACTGGCTCACCGCGACCACCGTCAGGCCGGGCACCCCGCAGAAGTGCTTTTCCAGGCTCTGGCTGTGCGTCGCGCCGTAGCCGCGCTTGCCGCCCATCGGGGCACGCACCACCACCGGCACCTCGATCTGATCGTTGTACACCCAGGGCAGCTTGGACATGTGATTGATGAGCTGATCGGTGCATAGGGTGATGAAATCGCCGAACATGATCTCGACGCACACCGGCTTGCCCTTCAGCGCCATGCCCGTCGCGACGCCGGCGATCGCGGCTTCGGAGATCGGGGTGGTCAGCACCCGATCGGGAAAGGCGGTCGACAGTCCGCGCGTCGCCTTGAACGCGCCGCCATAGGGGTCGAGCACGTCCTCGCCGATCAGGTGCGCGCCCGCGTCGGCGGCCATGAAATCGTGCAGGCTGGTGTTGATCTGATCGATCACGCGCATGGCTCGGCGCCCTCCATCGCGGCGGCGAACGCCATGTCGAGATAGGCCGAGATCTCGCTGTCGAGCAGCCCGGTTTCCGCACCCAGCTTGGCGCGCAGGAGATCGAGACAATCGGATCGGCGAAGCACCGCAAGCTCCTCGTCGGAGCGGGTGTCGTCGCTCTTGCTGTGCGCGCGCAGCCTGACGGTTTCGATGTGCAGCCAATAGGGTCTGCGTTCGCCGCGGACATAGTCGACCGCCGTTCGCGCGGCCGCCTTCAGCTCGTCGACGTCGACCGACCGGAGCGAGGCGGAAGCGATGCCGAAGGGGCTCGCGCGATCGGCGATCCGTCCGGCGACGCCGCGCTCGCGCGGCGTGGTCTGCGCGATGCCGTTATCCTCCACGACGAACAGCACCGGGCAGTTCCACAGCGATGCGAGATTGAGGCCTTCGTACACATAGCCTTCGCCCATCGTGCCGTCGCCGAGGAACACCGCCGTGATGGCGCCGCGGTCGCGATCGGCATAGGCGGTGCCCACGCCGAGCGGGACGAGCCCGCCCTGGATGCCGCTGGAAAAGAAATTGCGCCACGCGAGATGCTGGCTCCCGCCGCGCCCGCCGCATACCCCGCCGACGCGGCCGAGGATTTCGGCGAACAAGCGGCCCGCGTCACCGCCATAGGCCAGGAAATGGCCGTGGCAGCGATGGTTGGACCAGATCGTGTCGATCTGCTTGTCGATCGCGCTCATCATCGCGATCGCATTGGCTTCCTGCCCGATGCAGGTGTGCGTCGTCCCCGACAGATGGCCCTGGCTGAACAGGTCGAGCAGCCGGCTCTCGAACTGCCGGATCAGCGACATCATCATATAATCCGACGCGCGATCGTCGGCCGCGCGGTGGGACAGCAGATCGGTGAAATGTTTCATGACGCGCGCCTCATGGGCCAATGGGTCAGCCATGCCCCTCGCTGCTCGCGCGCATCAGGCGCACGACGATCTGGGTCCGATTTTCGACATTCAACAGGTTCATGATCGCGCGGATATGCACCTTCACCGTGCTCTCGCTGATCGTCAGACGTTGCGCGATGTGCTTGTTCGACAATCCCATCAGCAACAACCGCATGACCTCGCGCTGGCGGGTGGTGCTCGCAGCCAGCAGCGGCCGCTCCGCGCTGATCGCATCCCAGGCGTCGGGGATCGGCTCGCCGGAGCCGCCCGCTCGATCGGCCAGCGCATCGAACACCGGCCGCGGGAGGATGGTATAGCCGCGGCCTGCCAGACGGAGCACCGCCGCCAGCAGGTCTGCTGCAATGTCGTCGGCGAGAACGCCGCTGGGTCGGTAGTTCAGCTTCGTCGCCACCGACTGCATGTCCGCTCCGCCATTATCGACCATCACCACGGTACGAACGCCCGGCCAGCGCTGCGCCGCCAACCGCAATTCGGCGGAAAGTCGGGTCGGGTCGTCGCCATTGCGGTGAACGAAGAGCGCGAGCTCGCACGCAATATGCGCCGGCACGGCGCGCACGTGGTCGTGCGCGTGAACCTGCGCCATGTCATGCGACGTCAGGCTGGCCGCGATGCAACTGCGGTTGAACGCCGACCGATCGAAGATCACGATCGAGGGCGATGCGCCGCCGGTGGTCGGGGCAGCCATGGTGATCGATGGCCGGGCCGGGCCGCGGTCGATCACCATCACACCTTCCGCCATTGGCCACGGGTGGACGCGAACAAGCCGCGCAGCCGGCCCGCCAGGCCGCGCGCGCGAGGGATCTCTCCGGTATAATAGGCCGCGCTGTCGACATAGAATTGCACCGAGTCGGCGTAGCCCCGGCGGGCATGTTCGGCGTAGTCGACCTGATCGAAGACGACGCCGTCGATCTTGCCGTTCATCTGCTGCATCGTCGCGTTGACCTCGTCGATCGTGCTGCGCCCCCACCGCAGGACCATCACCGTATGATCGGCGATGTGAGACAGCGTGCGGGCATCGCGGACCGCCAGCGCCGCCGGCCCGTTGACGATGATCAGATCGAATTGGTCGCGCAGGCGATCCATCAGCGAATCGAGACGGCGATAGGACAGCAGCGACGCGGGATCCTTGACCGGTTCGCGAACGCTGACCACGGTCGGCTTGTAGGTCTCGACCTCGCGGCTGGTGTTTTCGCTGTCGCGGCTCGGCAGCAGATTGCGCCCGGGCGCTTCGAGCAGCAGATCGACGAGATCGGGGCCTTCGCTTTGCTGCTGGATTTCCTGCAGCGCGCCCGGACGGCGAAGATCGAGATCGACGACGATCGCACGCCGCCCGAAGGCGCACGCCGCGGCGCATATGCTGAGTGCGACCGTCGATTTGCCGTCGCCGGGCAGCGGCGACGTGATGAGCACGGTGTGGGTGCCGTCGGCTCGGGTCAGGTCCGCGACCTCGGAATAGACCGAGCGGGCGACTTCGGCGAACAGCGATTGCGGCTCACGCAATACCGGGCTCTCCTCGAGAGTCGTGTTGCGGAACCCGGGGACGAGCGGGAACATGCCGAGCGTCGGCAGGCCGAACCACCGTCGTACCTGATCCACGCTGCGCACCTTGTCGTCCATGATCTCGCGGGCGAACACGAGCAGCAGGGATAGCACCAGCGAGCCCAGGAATGCTGCCGCGATGGTTTTCTTGGGCGAGGGTGATATCGGGTCGGTCGGCGCGGTGGCGGGGGAAATGAGCGTCGAATTGACACCGATCCCGCCCAGCAGCGCGCGTACCTCTTCCGCTTGCTTGTGCGTCGCCATGTAAACGTCGCGGGCGACCTCCGCGTCACGCTGGAGGCGCGACAATTCCACGTTGTTCCTGGTGTTGGCGAAGGCCTTTGCCAGCGTCGCGCCGAGATGGCTCCTGAGCGCGCTCGATCGCGCCGCGGCCGCGGCCGATTCGCTTGCGGCGAGCTGGCTCTGCTGCGCGGCGTCGGCGTCGGCGACCGACTGGGCGACCGCCCGGGACCGGGCCCGTTCCTGCTGGATATTGGCGTCCAGCGCGGTGAGCTGGTTCTGCACGCGAATCATGTCCGGATAGCCGGGGCCGTAGAGCGACGAAAGCCGCGCCTTTTCGTCGAGCAGCGCGTCATATTCCTTCAGTTGCTGCTGCAGCAGCGGTGAATCGGCGCCGGCGATGCTCCGCATGCCTGACGCGCGCGCGATCCCCGCCGAGCGCGCTGCCATCGCCGACCGCATGCCGTCGGCGGATACGGCTTCGGTGGCGATGCGATCGACCTGGTCGAGATCCTCGGTGCCGCCGGCCCCTTCGAGCATGCCGTGCGCCTCGCGGAAATCGGCGATGCGACGTTCGGCGGTCGCGACCTCGCCAGCGAGCCGGGTCGCCTGCTTGTCGAGCCCCGCCATAAGCTGCACCCGGCGCTCCTGCCGCCGGCTGACCCGCATCTGCTGCGCGGAATCGGGATATTGGTTGGCGATCGCCGCGGCGAGCTTCGGGTACGGCCCGGTGACTTGCAGGTCGATCAGATCGGACTTTTCGTTGCTGACGACCTGTACCATCTTCACCAGTCGCGTGGTCGCGGCTGCGCGGTCCTGATTGGTCACCCGGCCGATGGGTTTGGCGTCCGCGCCCATGAACTTCGAATTGGTGGAGAGCTTGAGCGCGCGCACCACATCCTGCGCCACCGCGCGCGACCGATAGATCTTGGCCTCGTTCTCCACGCGCTGCGCATTGCGCGAGGCGGCCTCGGCCTGGTTGGCGCCCTCCTCGTCGACCAGCTCGACCTGCACCGTCGAGCTGGTGCGATAGAGCGGCGTGGCGAGAATCTGCGAGAGGGTTGCCGCGCCGACGGCGACGCCGACGATGATGATGACGATCCAGCGGTGACGCGCGATCACCCGCCAGATGAAGCGCGCCTGCAAATTGTACATGGCGGGATCCTGCGCCCGATAGCTCGTATCGGATGCGTCCTGGAACTCATCGCCTTGAAAGGTCAGTGCGTTGCTTGCCACGTCGGCCCCGGATGTTGCGCAAGCGGCGGGACGATCCAACGCCGCCTGCAGATATTGGTCGCGACCCGGCGTCGAGACAAAAGCTATTGAGAGGAAACCAAGGGCATCGTGACTAACCCCTTTGGCCCGGCGCGTGGCTGGGGGTGCGAGGGGCGCCACCGGCCAAGTCGCGCCAGGCCTTGTCGCTGCGCGTGTCGATCGCCGGCGTCTCGGCGATCACCTCGTCGTACAGCGCGAGGTGCGCCCGTGCGCACGCATCCAGCCCATACCGCCGCCCCTCGTCGAGCGCGGCGGCCGACAATGCGCCGTAATCGTCCGGCTGCGACAGCAGCTTTGCCAGGCCGCGCGCCATGGCCTCCGCATCGTCCGATGTCACCAGCGCCCCGTTGTGCCCGTCACGCACCAGCTCGCGCGTGCCGGCGACATCGGTCGCGACGATCGGCAGCGCCGATTGCATCGCTTCCAGCATCGCGATCGGCATGCCTTCGTAATGGGATGCGTTGACGAAGATATCCGCGCGTCGCATCAGATCGACGACGTCCGTGC
Organism: uncultured Sphingomonadaceae bacterium; assembly: GCA_946479505.1. Next base: position 14,709 of record CAMLGC010000025.1, on the reverse strand, counting down.
GGCTTCCGAGAAGCTCGACCTGCCCGGTGACGCCGCGATCGATGACGCGTGCCGCGAGCTCGGGCAGCAGCGCGCCGCCGCCGGCGATCTGAAGCCTGAAGGGCCGCTCGTCGCCGAGCATCTGGCGAAGCCGCGCGGCGGCGTCGATCAGCATCGGGTAGTTCTTTTGCGCGGTCAGCGCGCCGACCGCCAGCAGCGTGGGCCGATCGGCGAGCGCGCGGCGCGGGGCGGAGGCCAGGAAGCCGGCCCCCGCGGCGTTGACGATCGCGGCGATCGGTCGGCGCGTATGTGCCGCCAATAGTGCCGCGCAGTCATGGCTGATCGCAACGTAGCGTCGGACGATCCGGTCGAACAGCCGGAACAGGATCGGCGGAAAGCTGAGCTCGCTGTTGTGATGCGTCAGCACCACCGGACAGCGGATTCCCGCGAGCCACAGCATCGCCACGGCGCGCGCGGTATGGGCGTGGATCACGTCCGGTTGCGCCGCCGAGACGAACCGGCGCAACGCCAGCGCTCCGGCGACGATGTTGCGGCGCGACCGGACCTGGAGGATGTGGGTATCGCCCCCTTCGTCCTCGATCCGGGCGCGCATCGTTCGCTCCATGTCCGGATCGTTGCCGATCGCCGACGCGGTGCTGAGCGCGACGACGATCGAACGATGGCCCGACACCACGAAGGTGCCGGAGAGGTTGGATACCAGCATCTCCGCCCCGCCCGCGGTATAGCTCGTCAGGATCGACACGATTCGCATGTGCGTCGGGCGTCGCCTTTCTCGATCGCGCGAGCGGCAGCGCCGTTCACCGCGACCACAAGCCCGATGACGGCGCGAATCTCAACGCGCAATTCCGGACTAGATCCGATGCGCCTCTTATTCGGGAGCGAGGAAGCTGGCAGCCTGCCCGACAAGACAGGGGATCGCGCGTCGTCGAGCTCGACGGGGCAGGCCCGACCAGAATGAGGGCGTCTGCCATTGTCCGCATCGGCCACGATCATGTCGGAACATTGCGCCGCCCCCGATGATGCGGCGTTCGACCCCGGTGAAGCGCGGTTCGCGGGGCGACACGTCTGCATCGTCATCGCGGCACTCGGCGCGGGCGGCGCGGAGCGCGTCATCGCGTGGCTCGCAGCCCGCTGGCTCGATCTCGGCGCGCGCGTCACGATCGTGTCGTTCGATCGCACCGGCGATTCGATCTACCACGACATCCCCGAGGCCGCGGAGCTCGAGCGTCTGGCGATCGCCGCCCGGGGCGGCCGATGGTCGTTCGTGCCGCCGACGCTCCGGCGCATCGCGGCGCTTCGCCGCACCCTGATGGAGCGGCAGCCCGACGTGATCGTCAGCTTCCTCACCAAGATCAACGTGCTCACGCTGGCGGCGACGATCGGGATGACGGCGCCGGTGATCGTGGCGGAGCGCAACAATCCGCAACGCCAGCCGTCGCACTGGCTGTGGAAGGTCGCGCTGCGGCGGCTGTATCGACGCGCGACCGCGATCGTCTGCCAGACGCAGGCGAGCACGATCTGCATTCCCGAGCCCTGCCGGAGCCGTGTCCGCGTGATCGCCAATCCGGTGATGACGTCCGACGGCCGAAGGGGGACCTTCCAACCCGCACAGCACGTCGTCGGCGTCGGGCGGCTCGAGCCGCAAAAAGGCTTTGATCTGTTGATCGACGCGTTCGCGCGGGTCGCCGGGCGTCATCCCGGCTGGACGCTCGACATCTGGGGGACGGGGCCCGAACACCACGCGCTTCGGGCGCGCGCCTTGCGCCGGGGGGTCGGCGGGCGCGTGTGCCTGCGCGGGCTGAGCGATCGTCCCGGCGGCTGGATCGACGAGACGGGGCTGTTCGTGCTCGCGTCGCGCTATGAAGGCTTCCCCAATGTTCTCGGCGAAGCGATGGCGGCGGGGCTGCCGGTGCTCGCGACCGACTGTGCCTTCGGGCCGTCGGCGCTGATCGATCACGACGTCAACGGATTGCTGGTCGCGGGCGAGGATTGCGCGGCCCTTGCCGGTGCGCTCGATCGCATGCTGGGCGATCCCGAGCTGCGCCGCCGGCTCGCGGCCGCGGCGCCCGAGGTCGCACGCAGGTTCGCGCCGGCCCGGATCGCCGCGGCCTGGGACGATCTGCTGGCGACCATGCTCGACCGAACATCGTCGGCGACGGTCGATCAGCGCAAGAGCCCCTCATAGACGTCGCTCACCAGGCGGCAGTGCAGGTCGATCCCGAACCGGACGCTGGCGTCGGCCTGCGCGGTGGCGGCGATCGCCCGCGGGTCCCCGTCCGCCAGCGCGAGCACGCCGCGGGCGAGCGCCTCCGCGCTTTCGGGCTCCACCAGCACGCCCAGCGCGCCGTCCTTCAGCGCCTCGACATTGCCGCCCGATCGGGTGGCGACGATCGGGGTGCCGACCAGCATCGCCTCGACCAGGGTACGGCCGAAGGGCTCGCCGATCGCGGGGACGATCAACTGATCGCACGCCGCGATCCACGTCGTCCCCGGCGAGCGCCACCCCATCGGACGAACGCGGTCCGCAAGGTCGAGGGCGTCGATCCGGGTGCGGATCGCCACGTCCATGGCTGCTTCCTCCGCCGATCCGAACATCAATCCCATCACCGGGAGCGATGGCCGCATGGCGCGCAACCGGTCGATCATCTCGATGAACAGCAACGGGCGCTTGCGATCGACGAACGCGCCGACATAGGCGACGAGCAGGGTCGCTGCCGGGGCGTCCAGTTCGGCCAGCAGGGCGGCGCGAGCGGCATCGCGATCGACGTGGATATCGGTGTCGAACGGACTGTGTACTACCCGCGCCTTGCCCGCGGCGGAGAGAATGCCGGGCCGCGGCAGCGAAAAGCGCGATACCGCGAGGATCTGGTCGGCGAGCAACGGCGCGGCATAGCGCAGCCCGCGCGCCTTCGGGTCGCCCCGATGGTGCCAGAGCAATTTCGCCCCCGCCAGCTTGGCAGCGAGCGCCCAGGCGACGTGGGTGCGCCCGTCGTTGCTGTGGACGATCGCGATCCGGTTGCGTCGCAGGAAGCGGACCTGCGGCGCCAGGTGCGCCAGCGCCGCCTTCGCCGCGTTGACATTGACCGGCGTGTTGTACGGCAGCTCGGTCCAGCCGAACGGGCTCGCCACCGCGATGCCGTTGTCCCGAAACAGGCGTGCCAGCTTGCCGTCGGCATGCTGGACGACCACCAGCGGGTCGAACCGGGTCCGATCGAGCCGCCGCAGCAGATCGAGGACCGACAGATGGCTGCCGCCGACGACATCGCCGGTGAAGGGAAAGCAGATCCGCGCCGGCGCGTCGCGCATCGCTCTCGGCGGCGCCACCCGCGCCGATCGGAGCGCTTCGGTCATGAGTCGCAACTGATCCGCTCCGATCGCGCGCGATGCGCCTTTTCCGCCGCGATCCGCGCGCCGATGTCATAGCGCAGCGGGCTGATGACCAACGTCGCCGACGACAGCGACCGGCCGATGAGATAGCCCAGCCATTCGAACCCGAGCGCCGTCCACCGACCATAAGACGGCGCCGGCGGCCGATGCGCGATCTGGCGCAGTTTGGCGAAGAACAGATCCTTGGTGAAGGCATAGGATGTTGCCATTCCGAACGCGCTCGCGGCATCGGCGATGGTGGAAAACGACCGGTAGGTCGTCCAGCATTCGATGAAGGCCGCGGTCTCGGCGGCGTGCCGCGCCACGGTCGTGTGGCCGAGCAGCGTCCGGTCGAGCCGGTATCGGCCGATCCCAAGCCGGCTGAGCAGCGCGATCCACGCGACCCGATAGTCGAAATCGCGGATCCAATGCGAGAACGGCACATGGCAATGCGCTTCCTGCATGCAATGCGCCAGCGGGAAGACGTGAACCGATCGGCCCCCCGGGGCGAGGACGTGTCGCAGGTTCTTCAGAAAATGCGGCAGGTCCGCGACGTGCTCGAGAACCTGGTTCGACAGCGCCACGTCGAAACTGCCTTCGGGATAGCCCCAGGGATCGCCGTCGGAAATCATGCTGATCCGTTGCGACCAGTCGATGCCCGGGTGATGCTCCTTCAGATAGGCCAGCGTGCGGCACATCTGGCCGCTGTCCTTGAAGCCGTGTTCGCCGATATCGAACCCGTGAATCTCGATCTTCACGACCGGCATGTAATGGTCGGCGAGCGATTGGAGCGAGGCGATCATCCGCCCGTCGCCGCACCCGATGTCGAGCACGCGCAGGGTTGCGGTGGGGCGGGGCACCCGGCCTTCGCGGATCAGCGTGCGCAGCACGGTGAAGATGTGCTGATGGGTCACCGGAACCGCGATCGTTGCGGCACCGCGCTTCGCGATGTGGCGGGCGCTGTCGGCGTTGGGGCGATAGCGCTCGTCGCATCGCTGCGCCGGGTCGGGCGCGGCCTCATGGCGCATCGGCCCGTTCACGACGCGTCGCCCGCGATCAACGCCGCGCTGCGGTCGGCGAGAAACTGGTCGAGATTGGGCACGCCATCATGATCGGCGTCCCCCCAGGAATCGGCGTGCGCCGGATCGGTGTGGTGCGCCGCCTCCCAGCGATCGTCCATGCCGTCGCGATCCTGGTCGGGATACGGGGTTCCGGGCGCCACCGCCGGAATCGTGCCGGGCTGCCGCACGATATGGCCGCGATGCCCGCGCACGTCGGCGACGATCCCCGCATCGAAGGCATCACGCGGAAACGCGCCCGATTCGGCGAGCACCTTTTCGTAGGCCTGATCGGCGGTCATCGGCGTCACCGTCAGCGGGCACGGCGGCGCGGAAAGCGACACCGCCAGCACGTCGGGCGCGATATGCTGGAACGTGCCGTCGAAGCGATTGCCGAAATAGTAAATTCGCGCGTCGCCCTTCGATCCGATCTCCTCGCGATCGATGCCGACCGCATGCGTCGCGGTGTCGGGGCCCTTCCGCATCACGTTGCCGACGATCGAAACCGGCGAGCCGCCGTAGCTCTCCCAAACCTCGGTAAATTGCGACGAGGCGTTGTAGAGGACGTTGTTGATGACCTCGATGCAGGAATTCGGCACGAAATTGACGTCCGGATTGCGATCGCCATTGTGCGCGCACAGGTTGTAGAGAAAGCTGATCTGCTGCGGCCCCGCCGGATCGCTGCCGAGCAGCGCGCATTTGTCGTGCTTGGGGATGCCTTGCGCGAACAGCGACGCGCTGATCGTGATATTGTCGTTGTCGCCATAGGGATTGATGAGCTCGTCGCGCGCCCAACTGGCGCTGACGTGATCGACGATCACGTTGTGGCTGTTCTCGATGGTGATCGAATCCTCGGCCTCGCGCGCGCCGCCGATGCGATCGTTGCGAACGCGGATGTGGCGCACGACGACATCGTGATTGCCCTTGATGAGCAGGGGCGTCAGGCCGTTGGCCCCGCCCGAATGCGCCAGCGTGATTCCCCCCCCCGGTGCCGTCTGGCCCGCGATGGTGAGATAGGGGCTGTTGATGACGGGCGGTTTGCCGGTGAACCGGATCACGCCGGCGACGCGAAAAACGCACACGCGCGGCATCTTCGCCTCGACGCACGCGCGAAACGAGCCGGGGCCGGCATCGGCCAGCGTATCCACCATGATGATGCGTCCGCCCCGGCCGCCTTTGGCGCCGGCGCCGTAGCCGGCTGCGCCGGGAAAGGCGGCAACGCCGGCAACCGCCTGAGCGGGCGGCGGCGGCGCCGCTTCGGTCGGCTTGCTGCAGCCTGGCGGCGCCGCGGCGGCGACCAGGCCGATCAGCGCGGGTATGATCGCCGCGTCGATCGCGCGCCGGATTCTGGTGACGATGATCGGGAGAAATGTCATCGCGTCGACCGTCAATATTGCGCGCGCAGTTCGATGCCGAACCGTGCGCGCTCGAAGGGGGCTGTCGGATCGTCGCTGGTGCGATGCGCGTAGATCGCCGTCGCCGCGACCGACAGGAATCGGTTGAGCCGATATTCGGCCTCGGCGGTCGCGCCGACCGTGCGTTCGGACACGCCCGAGCCGATGAAGTCGCTGTTGCGGTAGAACACCGAAGCCTGCAGCCGCAGATTGGCGCGCGCTTCCGCTTGAACGCCGACCCGCACACGGGTGTCGGTGCGCGCCTGGGCGCCGTTGCGCACCGTGGCGACGTCGCCGCGAAAGGCATCGAGGGTGAAGGCGACGCGGCGCGTCGGCAGATACGCCACCGACGCCTCGATCGACAGGCCGGTGCGGCTGGGCAGGGTGGGGTCATCGGGGTTGAAACGGAACACGCCCACGGAGGCATCGCCCCGGATCAGGCCGGTGTCGGCCAGGCGCAGGCCGGCGCGGGCGCCATAGGTTGTCGCATCGCGGTCGATGTTGGCGAAATCGCGCGCCAACCGGAAGTTGCGGCGCGTGGCAAAGGCGGTGATGACCGCGCTTACCGTCGCGCTCACGTCCCGCGCGACCGACGCCTGCCCACCGTAGATCACCAGGTCCCGATCGCTGTCGAGCGGGGAAACGTAGTCGATCCGGCTGGTGTTGGCGCTCACCGCGAGGTGCATCAGGCGCGCGTCGTGCTGCCAGCCGCCGTCGACGTTCAGGATGTCGATCCGGCGCGGCCCGAGCGTCATGTTGTCGCGCGCCTCGGGATCGCCGCGGTCCTCGATTGCGCGTCGCCAGCCGATATCGGTGCTGAACCGATCCGATTCGCCTGTTTTGAAACTGCTCTTCAGATCGACCAGCGCAGCGGTGCTGTTCTCGCTCGAGCGCTTGAAGAAGCGGCGCAGCGTGGCCTCGCCGAGCAGCGACAGGCTGAGGTCGTCGCGATCGAGCCGCGCCTCCATGCGCGGCGTGACGATCGCGATCAGGTCGTCGACCCGATTGGAGGGCGCGGCATAGATGTTGCTGTCATAGGTGACCCCCGCCTCGCCCGAGGGCAGCAGCAGGATCGACCCGGCCTGGATACCAACCGGCCCAAGGCCATTGTCCGGCAGGTCGAGGATCGGCGCGGTGCGATCGATCTGCTGGGCGAGCGCCGCGCCGGGCGTTGCCAGTGCGCCGCTCGCCAGCGCGATCAACAGGCCGAGCCGGCGTTTGCAGCTCAGAACCACCGTTCGTAAACCTGGATCTGGTCTCCGGGCCGGATCGGGTCGCGGGCCTCGGCACGGCCGACCACGGCGCGCCCGCCGATATCGCGCGTGATCCCGACATGGCCCTGATCGGCGCGATACGTGAAGCCGCCCGCCATCGAGACCGCCGCGAGTACCGACATGCCCGGGCGGAAGGTGTATTCGCCGGGTTTGGCAACCTCGCCCAGAATGTAGAACGGGCGCAGGGCGACCGGTTGGACGTTGACGATCGGCGCTGTCAGGATCTGGTGCTGAACCAGCGCCTGTTTGATGCCGTCTTCGAGCGCGGCGTACGTCCTGCCCCGCGCAGGCACCTTGTCGATCATCGGCAGCGAGATGGCGCCATCGTCCCCGACGGTGAAGGTGGCGTTGTTGTTGTTGAACGCATCGATCCCGTAAACATAGACGCGAACCTGATCGCCCGGGCCGAGCAGGTATTGATTGCTGGCGACCGCGGGCAGCTCGGGCAGCGATCCCGAGGTCGTGCTGCAACTGCACACCAATCCCGTCAGCGCAAGGCAGATGGCGGAACGCGCAACGAACCGTGAGACGTGCATGCCTACCCCTCCAATATTGTCGAGTGGTGTCGAAGTCGGCGATCTTATCCCATTGCCTACAGACGCTAATGGGCAATTTCGGCGCGGCGCGAGCGAAGACGGCGTACTGCCTTTGTGGCGTACCTCCTCTGGATAGGCTGCGGCCTACTTTCGAATAGTATCATTAGGGCGAGCAGCACCGGCACGATCATCATTCGCGAAAACATGTGCGGGCTCGATTGGGCGTAGATGATGAAGACGGTGACCACCGACAGCGCGACGCCGGCCTCGGCACGGTGCGTGGCAAGCCGCGAGATCGGCATCCACAACAACAGCACGATCAGCAACAGCAGGCCGGACAGCGCCAGCAAGCCGCCTTCGACCAGCATCAGCAGCGGAAGATTGTGGACCGGCTGCTTGATCGCGTTGGTGGTGCGAAACTTGTCGACCCCCAGCCCGACGATCAGCGTGTGTTCGGAATCCTGCCACGCCAACTTGATGAGGCGCACGCGCCCCTTGTAGGTGCCGGCTTCCTCGATGTCGCCGTTCGAGATGGCGCTGCCGACGCGCTTTTCGAAGATCGAGGGCAACGGCGCACCGGAGGCGACGAAGATCGACGCCGCCACGCCGGCGACGAGCAGCACACCGCCGAGGTAGCGCGCGCCGATGAACAGCAGGGTGATCGACATCGCGATCATCGCCGCGGCAAAACCGGTGAACGAGGCGCTCAGCATCAGCGCCCACGCCAGGATCGGCGCGATGATCGTCACCGCCCACAGCGGGATCAGCCGGCTGATATAGGCATAGATCAGCAGCGGCGCGGTGAGCGCGATGAGCGAGCCGTTCCAATTGGGTTCCGAAGCAAAGCTCGACAGCCGCCCGTTGCCGGCCAGGAAATCCTCGGAAAAGATCGCCGCGGCCTGGGCGTGCGTCATCGTCAGGCTGGCGATGATCCCGAAGCTTTCCATCACGACCATGCCGAGGATGAACATCGCGATCAGCCGGCGTGCGATCCGCAGCGGTTGTGCCATCAGCAACATCGGCAGGATCAGAAAGCCGGTGGCATATTGGCAGGCGATGACGATCCAGCGCACGAGATCGCCATTGAACAGCGTGCCGATGAACAGCCCCCCCAGCATCATCGCGATTCCGGTGAGCCACCAGGGCGTGACGGTTCCGAACGGCAACGCCGTGATCTGCCCGCGCGACAGGCTGATCGCAAAGGCGAGCACGAACATGAGATCGGAAAGGGTGAAGTTGATCGGCCCCAACCGCAGCAACTGATAGCCCGTCAGGAACGCGCCGAGGGCCATGAACATCGCGCCTGCCGGATGCGGACTGCGATGACGCCTGGTTTCGTCGGCGGTGACGGGCGTCGGTTGCCGCGGCGGCGTCATATATCGGGCCCGCGCCGCTGGTGGCGCGCGCCGGTTGGCGGTGGCGAGCCCCATCGCCCTCACGCCCGCCCGCCGCCGCGGCGGGCGGTGCCGGCGCGCTGCATCGCGCTGGTTTTCGCGCAATCGGCATTCCTCATCACGCCGTCATTCCCGCTGCGTCGGATCGTCGGTGCGGTTGTAGCGCGCTCGGGGTGGAGGCGGCCGGCGTATCGGGCGATGATCCTTAATTGCCGCCCGGCAAAATCGGGCGGACCGGCCGGCATTCGCGCGCATTCGTGCCCTCCGAACGCCGGTCGTCGGCGAAAAAGGGTGAGGCCTGAATCGCGTTTTCCTTCCGATCGGCCGCTGGCTAGGCTTTCCCGGACCGATCGGCGTGGCGCCGATGGTCGCACCGACGCTCGCGAATGTGGAGGCGCAGGGACGATGATGATTGGCGATCCGGCGGCGGACATGCGCGCGCCCGGCGTCCGCGTGATCGCCGCGGCACCCGCGCCTTGACCGATCTGTCGATGGTCCGGCGCGCCGCGATCATCGCGCCGCATCCCGATGACGAGGTGCTCGGCTGTGGCGGGACGATCGCCCGGCTGGCCGACGCGGGGGCCGAGGTTCACGTCGTGATCGTCACCCGTGGCTGCCCCCCGCACTTCTCCGACGCCTATATGGATCGGGTGATGGCCGAGGCCGACGCGGCGCACGCCATCCTCGGCGTTCGGCGGACGCATCGGCTCGATCTGCCGGCGGCGGCGCTCGATTCGCTGCCGGTCGCGGAGCTGAATGCCCGGATCGGCGATCAACTGGCCCGGATCGCGCCCGACACGCTGTTTGTGCCGTTCATCGGCGATATCCATCTCGATCATCAGGCGGCGTTCACCGCCGCGTTGGTCTGGGCGCGCCCGCGACATCGCGACACGCCCGCGCGGATATTCGCCTACGAAACGCTGTCCGAAACGAACTGGCACGCGCCTGGAATAACGCCCGCCTTCGTTCCCAATTGCTTCGTCGACATATCGCGGCAGATCGATCGCAAACTGTCTGCATTCGGCGCGTTCGAGACCCAGCTCAAAGTCTTTCCCGACGAACGCTCGATCGAGGCGATCCGTGCGCTGGCGGTCAGTCGCGGCGCGTCGGTGTTCTGCGAGGCGGCCGAAGCGTTCATGGCCGTGCGCCAGATCTGGCGAGCCGAATGAAACCGGCTCCGCGCCTTTTCCCAAGAATGCTTCGCTCGGCACGCGTGGGCGGAGGCGACCAACATCACCTTGTCCAGATCGGGCATCTGCTGTCGGGCGGCGCCATCAGCGGTGGGCTGATGCTGGTCAGTACCGCGATCGCGGCGCGCGCGATGACCACCGAGAAATTCGGCATCTTCGTGCTGATCCTCACCTTCGTGCAGCTCGTCGAACGGATCGCACGCTTCGAATCGTGGCAACCGCTCATCAAGTTCGCCAGCGAAATCGAGGCACGAAACGGATGGGAGCAGCTTCCGCGGCTATACCTCTACGGCCTGATCCTCGACGTTGCCGCCGCCTGCATCGCGGCGAGCGCGGCCTTCTCCATCGCCGCGCTGTTCGCGCCGCTGCTCGGGTTCGGCAGCGGCTATCTCCCCCTGGTCGGCATCTGCTGTATCGGAACCTTGTTCAACATCACCGGTATGCCGACGGCGGCGCTGCGGCTGGCCGGCAGATTTCGTACGATCGCCTATTGCCAGCTTCTCTCGCAGCCGCTCCGGATCGTGTTCGCGCTCTACTGCTGGTATCACCATCTCGGCATCGAGAGCTTCCTGATCGCATGGATGGCGGCGCAGATCGCGGGCGCGCTCATCTTCGTCTGGTACGGGTTCGCGGCCTTGCGCGCGCAATCGATCGCCAGCCCGCTGCGCGCTTCGCCGCGCCATCTCGTCCGCGATTTTCCGGGATTTCTGTCGTTCGCCTGGTCGACCAACCTGTCGATGACGATGCGAACGATGACGCAGGAAGCCGACACGCTGCTGGTCGGCGGGCTGGCGGGGGCGAGCGCGGCCGGATTCTACCACGTGGCGAAGCGCACGGCGAAGACCGCACAGCAATTCGGAGCACAGGCGCAGGCGGTGCTCTATCCCGACATGGCGCGCTTGTGGGCGCGCCGCGAAGTGCGGCGATTGCGCGCGCTCAAATTCCGGGTGCAGGTGGCGCTCGGCGGCATCGGCCTCGCCGCCATCCTCGCCGCGGCTGTCCTTGGCGAGCCGATCGTCCATATCGCGCTGGGCAGCCGGTATGCCGATATCGCGCCCTTGCTGGTCGCCCAGCTCGTCAGCGTGATGTTCATCATGAACGCCGCGCCCTCGCGGTCGGTGCTGCTGTCGATGGGCGAGCCCCGGCTCGTCCTGCTCATCGCGGGCGCCGGAACCGCGCTGTTCTTTGCGAGCGCGTTCATCCTGATCCCGCGTGAAGGCGCGATGGGCGCCAGCCTGGCGCAGATTCTGTCCGCGGGCACCATCGCGATGTGGATGAACGTCGCGTGCCGGCGCGGGCTGCGCGAGCGGCCCGAACCAAACGGCGCGCACCTGGCGGAAAACGAGCGCGACCGCGCGGTGCCGACGGACGCGACCATCGCGCAGGGCTGCGGCGGATGATCGACGCCTGCGCGGGCGGCACGACCGTCATGCCGCGCATCGGACGGGCTGAACCCGCGCTCTAGCCCGTTTCGGCCGGCTTGCAGATCTCGCCTATGGCGCGAAGAGATGCTCGCTCGTCCAAGAACGCCGATGTCAAATACCGTAACATTCTAGATTTTCTTGGAAAACCATCGCTCTGAAGAAATTGTCCATTTTTTACAATTACCAAATTCCGCGAGTAATTGTACAGATTTGACACTATTTCATTGGCAGACGCCAATTTAATCTTTGACGCTCACGCAAGATTTGGATAGCCGTAAGTCGGCGTCTGCGGAGTTCTTCCGCAAATGGCGTCTGCAAGAAGCATCGAACGCGGCAGCGGCTCGCCGGTGCGCGTGCTCTATTGGGGAGTGGAGCGATGGCGGGGGTGATAAATCAGGCCGATCTCGTGGCGATCGAGAACGGTATCGACAGCGTGCTCGGCAATATTGAGGACGTGCTCGAGCTGGCGGTCTATGCCGAGGATCTACCGATCATCGGCGAGCATCTGAGCGCCGCGACCGACGCGCTGGGCACGATCACGCAGCTCAAGACGGCGATACATGGCGCGATCGACATGATCGCCAACCTTCCCGATCTGGCAACGCTCGCCGCCTCGGAGGTCGAGACGCGGCTCCAGGACGCGATCGATGGCGCAATCACCGATCTGGGCGGCGGCTTTTCCGGGCTCGTGACCGCGACGGTCGATGCGGCAACCGGCGATGTCGGGCTTGCCTTCGACACCGGCCGCGACGTGAGCGTCACGTTCGACGCGGGCGATCTCGGCATGAGCGGCCTCGGGCTGACGCTCGACGGCAGCGCGGCCGCCGATCTCGGCTACGATTTCGACTTCACCGTCGGGCTCGATTCGAGCGGCTTCTATCTCGACACGGGGCAGTCGAACCTCAGCCTCGGCGCCGACGTGTCGCTCGACGATCTGAGCGCAAGCGGCGCGTTCGGGATGATCCATTACGCGGTCACGAACATCGACGATGCCGATCCCGCGGCCGACGCGGACACGCTGAACCTCGATTTCGCGAGCTCGTGGAACGGAAGCGGGCTGGTGCGCAGCTTCGATTCCGGCCTGCTCAACCTCGAGATGAGCGGCGATCTCGACCTCGACATCCATCTCGCCGCCGACATGGGCGCGGCGGCGCTTCCCAAGATCAGCTCGGACCTCCACCTCGATTGGGGGTTCGATCAGAGCGTGCTCAACGGCACCGGCGCCAACGATTGGGGCGCGCCGACGCTCACGCTCGATGACGTCCAGTACGATTTCGGCACCTTCGTGCAGGATTTCATCACCCCGATTCTAGAGCAGCTCGATCCGGTGCTGGCGCCGATCAACGAAGCGCTGAAGGTGCTCAAGACCGACATCGCGCCGATCCTGCCCGACGATTGGGCGGCGCTGCTCGATGTGACGGGCAATGCCGACGGCAGCGCCGACGGCAAGGTTACGCTGCTCGATTTCGTCTATACCGCGATGGACGTCGCAGGCGACCCGCCCGACATGGCGCCGATCGTCCAGTTCATCGATACGGTCGAGGCGATCACCGACTTCGTCGAGTTCTTCAGCGGCCGCAACTTCGCCGACGAGGGTTACGATCTCGGCGCCTATTCGACCGTGGTCGACAACGTCCAGGATGCCGCCAACGCGCTCCAGAACCTCGATCTTTCGACCGGGACCTTCACCTCGGCGGTGGGCGATCTCGGCAGCTTCCTCGCAGGTCTCGCCGCGGGCGGCGCGATCGGGTTCGCCGATACGCACGACGGCGCGACCGGCGGCGACCTGATCGAGCAGCTCGTCGACAATCCGCTGCTGAATTTCCCGCTGCTCGAAAACCCGCTCGGCGGGATCGGCCTGCTGCTGGGGCAGGACACCGATCTGTTCACGCTCGATCTGCCGACGATCTCGTTCGGTCCGGGCTATACCAGCGACGGCACACTCGGCACGCCGATCACGATCGCGTCGCTGCCGGTCTTCGGCCCGGTCCCGTTCGTCACCGCCAACGTGACGGTCGCCGCGCAGGCCGCCATCAATCTCGCCTTCGGCTACGATACGAGCGGCCTGCGCGCGTTCGCCGCCAACGGGTTCGATCTCGCGCAGGCGGGTCTCGTCCTCGACGGCTTCTATCTCGACGACCAGCGGTCGGGCGGCGATGATCTGCCCGAAATCGTGTTCCGCGCCGCCATCGGCATCGCGGTCGACGCCAACTTCCTCGGCGCCTCGATCGGCGGCGGGGGCAATCTGGCGGGCAACGTGCTGTTCGATTTCGCCGACAGCCTGTTCGGTGCCGACGGCCGGCTCTATGCCGACGAGCTCCCCGATCTTGTCGCCAACCCTTTCGGGGTCTTCGATGTCAACGGCAGCATCACGGCGGGGCTCAACGCGTACATCAACGCGCCGTGGGGCAATCTGTGGCGCTGGAACAGCGATCGCCTGACGCTCGCCGATTTCTCGTTCGTCCAGGATGCAAGCGATGCAGCGGGCGCCGGCGGCGCCAGCGCGCCTCCGCCCGACCTCGCGACGCAGACCGGCGACGAGCTCGCCCTCAATGTCGGGCTGCGCGCGGACCTGCGCGCGATCGCGAACGCGAGCGACGGCGACGAGCGGATCGACATCCGCGCCGGCGCGGGCGGGACGGTCGTCGTCTCGGGGTTCGGCACCGGCCAGGCGTTCGGCGATGCCGACCCGGTCGGCCATATCAACGGCGCCGGCAATGCGGGCAACGATTCGCTCGTCGCGGCGGCATCGCTGTCGGTGGCGGTGGATTTCTCGGGCGGTGCGGGGTCGGACATGCTCGCCGGCGGTGCGGGCGACGATACGCTCTCGGGCGGCAGCGACGACGATTGGCTGGTCGGCCGCGCGGGCGACGACACGCTCCGCGGCGACGACGGCAACGACTATATCGAAGGTGGCGCGGGCGCGGATGCGATCGACGGCGGCGCGGGCATCTACGACACGGCGACCTATTCGGGCAGCGCCACCGGAATCACGCTCGACCTGTCGACCGGCGCAAATTCGGGCGATGCCGCGGGGGACACGTTCGCGGGCATCGAGATCTACGAAGGCTCC
>CAMLGC010000024.1 GCA_946479505.1 uncultured Sphingomonadaceae bacterium | reverse complement strand
CTGGTCGATCCCGACGCCAACATCATCTGGGGCTCGGCGTTCAATCCCGATCTCGAGGGCAAGATCCGCGTCTCGGTCGTCGCGACCGGAATCGATGCGGACGCGACCCAGCAGCCCGCGCCCGAGCCGGCGCGCGTTTTCTCGTTCGCGACGCCCAAGAAGCGCACGCCGGCTCCCGAGCCGGTAGCCGAAGAGGCCATTGAGGACATTCCCGTAGCGGCGGCATCCGAGGAGGCGCCGTTCGAGGAAGCGCCTGCCGAGGAAACGCCTGCTGAGGAAACGCCTGCGGTTGCCGAAGAGACCGCGCCCGAGCCCCAGCCGGTTGTCGAAGAGCTCGCGGCCGAAACGCCGGCGACGACGCTGGCGAGCGACATCGCAGAGGATGACGAACTCGTGCTCGGCAGCGACACGATCGTCCCCGAGACGCCGAAGAATTTCGACGATGCCGAGGCGGTCTCGTCCGAGCGCCCCAATCGGCGCCGCTGGCTCTCGGCCGGCTCGGCCGCGGGCGAGAGCGTCGCGACGCCCAACGAGAGCGGCCCCCTCGTCGAGAAGGGCGGGGCGGGCGCTTCGCCCGCACCCAAGGTCAAGCTCGGCGGGACGCTGTTCGAGCGGATGTCGAGCGTGACGCGCGGCGCCAGCCGCGACGAGGAACCGAACGAGGACAAGGACCCGCTCGACATTCCGCGTTTCCTGCATCGACAGAACAATCAGTAAGCGCGACCCGCGCCGGCTCGTCGCCGGCGCGGCTCGCCCCGTCGCGAATCGGGGGGCAGGTCAGTGCGGGTTCAGCAACGCGTGGCCTAGCTTGAGCTTCATGAAATCTTCGATTTTCGTATCGAGCATGGTCGCGCTGGCAGGCGCTTCGGCGGCAGCGTTTCCGGCTGCCGCCCAGACCGCCCATCCTGCCGGGCGAACGGCGACCGGGCTTGCGACCATTGCGCCGCCCACCCCCGACGCCGACGAACTCGCCGAGCAGATGCGCGTGCTTGCCAAGGACCCCAAGGATGTCGATGCGCTGGTCCGCGCGGGCGAACTCACGCTCATGCTCGGCGATCCGACGGCGGCGGCGGTGCTCTTCTCGCGTGCCGAGAAGATCGAGCCCGACAATGCACGCATGAAGGCAGGCATGGCAGCGACGCTGGTGCGGATGGAGCGGCCCGGCGAGGCGCTCCGGCTGTTCGCCGAGGCCGAGAAGGGCGGCTACGAGGTCGAGAAGTTCGCGGCCGATCGCGGGCTCGCCTACGACCTCGTCGGCGCTCAGGAACGTGCCCAGCGCGATTACCGGCTCGCGCTCGAACACGGACAGGACGACGAGACGCTGCGGCGTTACGCCTTGTCGCTCGGCATATCGGGGCGAGACGAAGAGGCGATGAAGCTGCTCGATCCGCTGCTCCGCAAGCGCGACCGCGCTGCCTGGCGAGATCGCGCGTTCATCCTCGCGATGAACGGCGCGCCGAATGAGGCGGAGGAGATCGCGAGCACGATGATGCCGGGTGCGGTGTCCGAGGGGCTGGGGCCGTTTTTTCAGCGCCTTTCGGGACTGTCTCCGGTCGATCGCGCCTTTGCCGTCCATTTCGGCGAGCTCAACCCGGCACCGGCGCGGCTGGCCGATGCCAAGCTGGTTCCACCGCTGCCGCCGCTTGCGCCGGAGCCGGCTCCGACGCGGGTCGCTTCGGCCGAACCGCGGCAAACGCCGCCGGAGCCCGGCCGGACCAAGCGGCACGAGAGGTCGACGGCCCGGCTGGCGCCCGGTCGTACCGAGATCGCCGCCAACAGCGCGGGCGCGGCGCCGCCACGGGCGACACGATCGGCGTCCGTCGAACCGCCGCCTTCTCCAACCGTGCCGACCCGGACCGAGGAACCTGCTCCGATGAGGGCGACAGCGCGGAGCAGCGTTTCGGTAACCGACATCGCGCCGTCGGCGGCGGCACCGGTCCAACTCGTTCGCAATGATGCCGCGGCGCCGGCGGCGCCATCGATCCCGCCGACGGTGACGCCTGCCGAGCCGCCGGCGGTGGGCGGGGAGGATTCGATCCTCGCGCGGATCATCGCGAACATCACCGTTCCCGCCTCGGAGCTCGGCGCAGTGCCGATGCCGACCGCTGCCGCGCCCGCGCCCTCTGCCGATGTCGCGGGAACCAACGAGGTCACGAAGGCGCAGGCGGCGCTCGACGCAGCGGCGACCCGGGCCGAGACCGAGCGGCTCGCGGCAATCAAGGAGGAGGCCGACCGCAAGGCGAGAGCCGAAGCCGAGGCCAAGAAACGCGCCGAGGCGGAACGGAAGGCTGCCGCGAAAAAGGCAGCCGAGGAGAAGGCTGTCGCAGCGAAAAAGGCTGCTGAGGAGAAGAAGGCGAGGGCCGAACCGTCGCGTTTCTGGGTTCAGGTCGCAGGCGGAGCGAACGAGAATACGCTTGCCCGGGCCTTCGCCGGCATCGTCGACCAGGCGCCGACGCTGATGAAGGGCAAACAGGGCTGGTGGACTCCCCTCAACGCCACCAATCGCGTGCTGACCGGGCCGTTCGAGAGCGAGGACGAGGCACAGGGGTTCGTCAACAAGCTCGGCGGCGCGGGCGTTTCGGCCTTTCCGTTCACGAGCAAGGACGGGCAGAAAATCACCAAGCTTTCCACCAAATGAGGCAACGCGGGGCATGAGCCGCCCGCTGGCGCGCTGGGCTTCACACCCCGACGCCAGCCGCGGCCGCCTTCACGAGGAACAAAAGGGGACGCGGGGGCCGCGCGATGCGTTTCAGCGCGACCGCGACCGGATCATCCATTCGATCAGCTTCCGCCGGCTGCGGCACAAGACGCAGGTCTTCCTCGCCCCCGATGGCGATCATTTCCGCGTGCGGCTCACCCACAGCCTCGAGGTCGCGCAGATCGGCCGCACGATCGCGCGGGCTTTGGGGCTCAACGAGGACCTGACCGAAGCGCTCTGCCTGGCACACGATATCGGGCACCCACCATTCGGGCATGCGGGCGAAGACGCGCTCAAGGACGCGATGGTGGGCGAGGGTGGGTTCGATCATAACGGGCACACGCTGCGTGCGCTGACGGTGATCGAGCGGCCCTATCCCGAATGGGACGGCCTCAACCTGACGTGGGAGACGCTGGAGGGGCTTGCCAAGCATAACGGGCCGGTCTCGGCACCCGGCTGGGCGTTGGCCGGGGCCGACGCCGCGTTTCCGCTCGAGCTCGGCACACGCGCCTCGCTCGAGGCGCAGGTCGCGGCGATCGCGGACGACATCGCCTATGACAATCACGACATCGACGACGGGTTGCGCGCCGGGCTGCTGACGCTCGAACAGTTGCTCGAGGTGCCGATCGTCGCACGCGGTTGGGAGGCGGTGCGGAGGCGCTATCCCCATGTCGAGCAGGGACGGTTGGTGCGCGAACTGGTTCGATCGCAGATCGGATCGATGGTCAACGACCTAATCGGGGAGACGCAGCGGCGCGTCGATGCGACGCGTATCGAGACCGTGGACGACGTGCGCGCGGCGGGAGAGGCGCTTGCCTGCTTCTCCGCAGCGATGCGCGAGGACGAGCGGGCGCTCAAGCGGTTCATGTACGCCAACCTCTATCATCATCCGCGCCAGCTCGCGGCGGCCGCGGCGGCGTGCGTCATCGTCTCGGGGCTGTTCGGGGCGTATCGCGCCGATCCGTCGCTGATGGCGGCGGGCTGGCACGAGTCGCTCGGCCGGGACGAGCCTTGGCGCAGCCGCCACATCGCGGATTATATCGCGGGCATGACCGATCGCTATGCGATCACGCGCTACACGGAAGCGATAGGGCCGATCGACCTTCCCGAGGGCTTCTGACGGCCGATCGCAATTTGTGAATGCCGCCCGCTTGGGGTAAGGCGCGCGCGTTTTCCCAAACTGGATGGACCATGACCCTCACCACGCGCTTCGCCGCGCATCTCGATGCGGCGCTGGATTCGCTCGTCTCGCAAGGCATTCTGCCGGCGGGGTTGGAGCGCCGCGCGGTGACGGTCGAGCCGCCGCGCGATCCCACGCATGGCGATCTGGCGACCAATGCGGCGATGGTGCTCGCCAAACCTGCGGGCACGAACCCGCGTGCGCTGGCGGAGGCGCTTGCGGTCGAGCTCGGCAAGCTTGAGGAGGTCGCGTCGGTCGCGGTCGCGGGGCCCGGATTCATCAACCTGACGCTCACCAACGATACGTGGCGCGCGGAGCTGTCGGCGATCCTCGACGAGGGCGACGATTACGGCCGCATCACCAGCGCGGCGCCGACCACCGTCAATATCGAATATGTCTCGGCCAACCCGACCGGGCCGATGCACATGGGGCATTGCCGCGGCGCGGTGGTGGGAGACGCGCTCGCCAATCTGCTCGAGTTCGCAGGGCAGAAGGTGATCCGCGAATATTACGTCAACGACGCCGGCGGGCAGGTCGACGTGCTCGCCCGTTCGGCGCACCTGCGCTATCGCGAGGCGCTGGGCGAAGAGATTGGCGAAATTCCTGAAGGGCTCTATCCCGGCGACTATCTTGTTCCGGTAGGGCAAGAGCTTGCGCGGGAATTCGGACGTGCGTTCGTAGGGAAGCCCGAGGCCAAATGGCTCGCGCTGTTCCGTACCCGCACGGTCGCGGCGATGCTCGTGATGATCAAGGCCGATCTTGCGCTGCTCGGCATTCACCACGACATCTTCGCTTCCGAGGCGGAGCTTCAGGCTGCGGGCAAGCCGGCTGCGGCCGAGGCCGAATTGCGGGCGCGGGGGCTCGTCTATGACGGCGTGCTCGAGGCGCCCAAGGGCGAGACACCCGAGGATTGGGAGCCGGTCGAGCTGCCGCTGTTCCGTTCGACCGAGTTCGGCGACGATCAGGATCGGCCGATTCGCAAGTCGAACGGGCAGTGGACCTATTTCGGCGCGGACCTCGCTTATCATTACCAGAAGGCGCAGAGCGCGGATGCGCTGATCGACATCTGGGGCGCGGACCATGCCGGAACGGTCAAGCGGATCGTCGCGGCGGTCGCGGCGCTGACCGGCGGGCGGACGCGCTTCGACGTCAAGCTCGTCCAGATGGTGCGGCTGCTTCGCGGCGGCGAGCCGGTGAAAATGTCCAAGCGATCCGGCAACTTCGTGACGCTTGCCGATGTCGTCGGCGAAGTCGGCAAGGACGTGGTGCGCTTCACGATGCTCACCCGCAAGGCCGACGCGCAGATGGATTTCGACTTCGCCAAGGTGGTCGAGGCGTCGAAGGACAATCCGGTCTTCTACGTCAACTACGCGCATGCCCGGATCGCGTCACTCCATCGGCGTGCGGCCGAGGCGGGAATCACCTGCCCGCGCGCCGATCTGTCCCATCTCGATACGCAGGAACTGGCGCTGGTGAAGCTCGCGGCGCAGTTCCCGCGCATCGTCGAGGCCGCCGCGGCGGCACGTGAACCACACCGAATCGCCTTCTATCTGTACGACTTGGCGGCGATGTTTCATGCATTGTGGAATGTCGGCAACGATCACCCCGAACGCCGCTTTCTGGTGCCCGATAATCCCGAGCTGACGTGCGCACGTCTTTTCTTGGCCGATGCGATCGGGCAGATTATCAGGAACGGCCTCGCGATCATGGGCGTGGAGGCGGTTCGGGAGATGCACTGATGGCCACGAACGGCGATCTCGGGGACGACGACCGGCTCCCCTGGCTGGAGACCGTGGACGAGGATTATGACGAGGGACCGTCGGTGCTGCGCATCGCGGCGCTGGTGATCCTCGGCCTCGCGCTGATCGCGGCGATCGTTTACGCCGTCTATTGGGTGCAGAACCGACCGCAGGGCGTCGCCGGCAATGGCGAGCTCATCCGCGCGCCCGAGGGCGACTACAAGGTCAAGCCCGAGACGCCCGGCGGCATGCAGCTCGATGGCGACAGCGCACAATCGCTCGCGACGAGCGAGGGCGTCGACACCGGCGACGGCAAGATCGACCTCGACGCATTGCCCGAGACGCCGGTCGCGGGCAGCCCGGCGACCAAGAGCAAGACCGTGACGCGCCCCGGCAAGACGATCGCCGTGCCGCAATCGGGCGGTGCGCTGACGGCAGCGCCCCCGGTTTCGGCGCCCAAGTCCTCGGCGGGCGCCGGCGCGGGGAGTGCGCTCGTCCAGCTCGGTTCGTTCCCGACCGAATCGCAGGCGAAGACCGGGTGGTCGCGGCTGTCGAAGCGCTTCTCCTATCTCGCGCCGCTCGGCCAGTCGGTGCAGAAGGCGACGGTCAACGGCAGCACCGTCTATCGATTGCGCGTCAATGCCGGGAGCGCCGACCAGGCGGAGAAGCTGTGCGGCAAGCTGAAGGTCGCGGGCGAGGCTTGTTTCATTCCGAACGACTGAGTAGCTCCGCGGGCATGAAGCCCGTCATCTTCGGCCTTTCGGGGCCGAGCCTCACCGCTGACGAACGCGCCTTCTTTCGCGAGGCGGAGCCGGCCGGCTATATCCTGTTCGGGCGCAACGTCGAGAATCGCGGCCAGCTCCGCGCGCTCACCGACAGCCTGCGCGCGCTTGCCGGGCGCGACGACCTCGCGATCCTGATCGATCAGGAGGGCGGCCGCGTCGCGCGGATGCAGCCGCCCGAATGGCCGGCCTTTCCAGCGGGCCCCGCGTTCGACAGGCTTTACGAGGTCGCCCCCATTTCGGGGATCGAGGCGGCGCGGGCCAATGCGCGGGCGATCGCGCTGACGCTCGCCGAGGTGGGAATCACGGTTGACTGCCTGCCGCTGCTCGACGTCGCGCACGCCGACACGACCGAGGCGATCGCGAGCCGCGCATTGGGGCACGAGCCGATGCGCGTCGCCGCGATGGGGCGTGCGACGCTCGAAGGTCTCAGCGACGGCGGTGTGGTCGGCGTCGTCAAGCACATGCCCGGCCACGGCCGGGCGCGGGTGGACAGCCATCACGAGCTGCCCGTGGTCGAGGCGAGCGCGGAGGAGCTGGAGACTGACCTCGCGCCCTTCCGCAGCCTCGCCTGGGCGCCGATGGCGATGACCAGCCACATCGTTTACAAGGCGTGGGACGCCGAGCGGCCGGCGACGCTGAGCCCGATCGTGATCGATCAGGTGATCCGCGGGCGGATCGGCTTCGACGGGCTGCTGATGACCGACGACATCGACATGAAGGCGCTGAGCGGCAGCGCGGGCGAAAAGGCCGCCGCGGCAATCGCGGCGGGGTGCGATGTCGCGCTCGATTGCTGGGCGCGGATGGACGAGATGATCGAGATCGCGGGCCGACTGGGCGAAATGCCCGAGCGCTCACGCGCGCGGCTCGATGCGGCGATGGCGACGCGCGGATCGGGGGTCGAGGACCTCGACGCGTTGATCGCCCAGCGCGACGCGCTGCTGGCGCTGGCCTGACGCCCGAAGTTGACCAACTTGACTGTCGGGCGGGGGTGACGCTGCGCACGAACGGCAGGTTTGCGCGGTTCATCGCAATGGCCCGGCGACCGAGGGTAAAGTTCGGGTGCTCGGCCGCCAGCAGCCGCGACGAATGGGATCGACCGGATCAAAGAGCAGCGCACACCCTGACATGGAATCGGGGTTGTAGGACAGCGGGAAAGAACGGGGCGGTTTCCGCGCCCAACGAAGCGCTTCAGTCCCGCCGCCGACTGTTCTACCATCGCGGCGATGGATGACGATACGCTGACGATCGATGTCGACGGGTGGGAAGGGCCGCTCGATCTGCTGCTCGCGCTCGCGCGGGCGCAGAAGGTCGATCTGAGGCAGATCTCTATCCTTCAGCTCGTCCAGCAATATCTCGACTTCATCGAGCAGGCGACACGCATCAAGCTCGAGCTGGCGGCCGATTACCTGGTGATGGCGGCATGGCTCGCCTTCCTCAAATCGGCGCTGCTGCTGCCGCGCGACCCCGAGCAGGAGCCCAGCCCCGAGGAATTGGCGCTGCGGCTCCAGCTTCGGCTCGAACGCCTCCAGGCGATGCGCGAGGCGGGCGCCCGACTGATGGCACGCGACCGGATGGGGCGCGACGTGTTCGCGCGCACCGCGCCCGAGGGGCTGCGTACGGTGCGCAAGGCGATCTGGCAGGCCGAGATTTACGACCTTATCGCGGCGTATGGTCGGGTGAGCGCGCGCACGCGCCCGGTGATGCACGTCGTCGCCGATCGGCAGGTGATGACGCTCGAAGCGGCGATCGACCGTGTCTCGCGGCTGGTGGGGCAGCGGATCGATTGGACGACGATCGAGAGCTTCCTGCCCGATGGCGCATCGGGGGTGTTCCGCAAGTCGGCGCTGGCGTCGAGCTTCCTCGCGGCGCTCGAGCTCGCGCGGCGCGGCAAGATCGAGCTTCGGCAGCATCAGGCGTTCGCGCCGCTTTACGTGCGGGCGACGGCATGAATCCGCCCGATGACAGCCTCCGCGCCGTCGAGGCGGTGCTTTTCGCGGCCGAGGCGCCGCTGACGATCGATGCGATCCGCGCGCATGTCGGCGAGGGCGTCGACGTGCGCGCGGCGCTGGCGCGGCTGGAGGCTGATTACGCGGGGCGGGGAATCGAGATCGTGCGGCGCGGCGAGCGCTGGCATTTCCAGACCGCGGGCGACATGGCGCACCTGCTACGGCGCGATCGGGAAGAGCCGCGCAAGCTTTCGCGCGCAGGCATCGAGACGCTGGCGATCATCGCCTATCACGAGCCGGTGACGCGCGCCGAGATCGAGGCGATCCGGGGCGTGCAGATCTCCAAGGGAACGCTCGACGTGCTGATGGAGGCGGGGTGGATCCGGCCCGCCGGGCGGCGCGAGGTGCCCGGGCGTCCGCTGACGTACGCAACAACGGCGGACTTTCTCAGCCATTTCGGGCTCGCCAGCCGCCGCGACCTGCCCGGAATCGACGATTTGCGCGCGGCGGGGCTGCTCGATCCGGTCGATCTCGCTTTTGAGCAGGCCGAGGTGGCGGAAGAGGCCGAAGATGCCTAGATAGAAGCAAATCAAGGAGACGAATCATGGGTGGTTTGAGCCCGATCCATCTGCTGGTGCTCGCGGTCGTCGCGATCCTGCTCCTGGGCGGCGGCCGTTTTTCGAACCTGATGGGCGATGTCGCCAAGGGTGTGAAGAACTTCAAGAAAGGCATGGCCGACGAGGACGACGAGACGCGGCGCGCCCGGGAGCGCGAGCGTGACCGGATCGAAGCGAAGAAGGCCGCCGATCCCGCGTTCGACCGCGACGGCGAGAAGCTGCGCGAGGACCGCTGAGCCTTGTCGCCCGCGCGCCTGCCGGAGCATCGGCGTACCAGGCCTGACTGATGTTCGACGTCGCGCCCACGGAATTGCTGCTCGTCGCGTTCGTCGCGATCGTCGTCATCGGCCCAAAGGACCTGCCGAAGGCGATGCGCTTCGTCGGCTATTGGGTCGGCAAGGCGCGTGGTGTCGCGCGCCAGTTCCGCTCCGGTTTCGATGCGATGGTGCGCGAGGCCGAGCTCGAGGAGATGGAAAAGCGCTGGAAGGAAGAGAACGAGCGGATCATGCGCGAAAATCCGCCCGCGGACACCCAGGCGCTGCCCGCCCCCGAAGCCAAGGACGATGACGCGGCCGAACCGGTGATGGTGGAGAAACCGGCGGTGCGCCCGGCCGAGCCCGGCTCCGCCGACGCGCCGCCTGCCGACAAGGCGGCATCATGAGCGGCGACGACGAGCTGGAGGACAGCCGCGCGCCGCTGCTCGATCACCTGATCGAGCTCCGGCGGCGATTGCTCTATTGCATCGCGGCGCTGATCGTCACCTTCGGCATCTGCTTCTATTTTTCCGAACAGATTTTCGGATTCCTGCTCCAGCCGCTGCTGAGGGCGGGGCAGGGAAAGGTGATCTACACGCAGATCTTCGAGGCGTTCTTCGTCCAGGTGAAGGTCGCCTTCTTCGCGGCGATGATGCTGTCGTTCCCGGTGATCGCGAACCAGCTCTGGCAGTTCGTCGCGCCGGGGCTCTATCGCAAGGAGAAGCGCGCGCTGCTGCCGTTCCTGCTCGCGACCCCGGTGTTGTTCCTGGTGGGCGCGGCGATGGCCTATTTCATCGCGGTGCCGCTCGCGCTGCATTTCCTGCTGAGCTTCCAGGGCGAGGTCGGCGGCGTCCAGCGCGAGGCGCTGCCTGCGGTGGGCAATTACCTGTCCTTCGTGATGCAGTTCCTGTTCGGGTTCGGCATCGCCTTCCTGCTGCCGGTGCTGCTGATGCTGCTCGAACGCGCAGGCATCGTGACGCGCAAGCAACTGGTGAGCGCGCGGCGCTACGCGATCGTCGCGGCGTTCGCGATTTCGGCGGTGCTGACGCCGCCCGATATCGGATCGCAGCTCCTGCTCGCGATTCCGCTCGTGCTGCTCTACGAATTAGGGCTGATCGGCATCTGGTTCACCGAACGCCGCCGCGCGCGCGAGGACGAGACGGCGCAATCGGCCTGACGGCAAACCGGCCCGCCCCGCGCGAGGCGGAGCGAGCCGGGATGATCCATTTTCGCGAGAATTTATTCGGCGTCTTGCGCGGTGTCCGAAACGGTATCACCGGCCGAGGACACATCCTCGCCCATGCCTTCGATGGTGTTGCACGCGCTCACCATGAACGCGGTGGCCAAAAAGGCGATCCCAACGATCTTACGCATTTCGTCTCTCCTGACCCGAGGGCACCAACGCCCTGCACCTGCAAAAATCGCGAACGCCCCTGAATCGTTCCATCATGCGAACGGATTCGTGTGTCGGCGCGGCGTGGATACAATTCGGGCCCGGACATGCCACCGGGGGGGAGGGGTACATGTCCGGGCCCATTGTCGTGGATAGCGAGAGCGGGGGGGCATATAGTCACTATCCGGAATTCAAAACGTCCACCGACAATGGTGGTTCCGGCCCCCTTCAAAAAAAATGTACCGGCGTGATCGGTATGCCGGGAACGCGGTCAACCGTCCGAATCAGTCGCGGCCGGTGACCGCGATCGAGATTTCGAAAGCACCCGTCATGTCCTCGTGGTGGAGCTGGGAGCGGAGCTGTCGCGACAGCCCTTCCATGACGCGGCCGTAACGCTCGTCGATCGCGGTCTGGAGCATCGTGCAGGCGATCAGCGCGGGCGAGCTCACGCGCAGGACCGCGCGGCCGGGCACGTCCTCCTCCGCGCGTGCCGAGATCCGAATCTGCGCGTCCGGGCTGCACAGCAGGCAGAGCTCGACGATCTCGGTGACGAGAAAGGCAACCGCCACCGCGACGTCCTGGTTGACGAGGAACGATTCGAGATCGAGCACGATCCCCATATGCGCCGATTCGTCGGGCGCGGTGGCGCGGATGTTCGACGCGAGCTCGCCGATCACCGAGCGCAGGCTGAGCCCGCGATTCTCCTCCAGCTCGGCGAAATGGTTGCGGTGGACGACCGCGAGCGCGTCGACGCGGCGCTGGATCGACGAATAGGCCGCGCTCGCGTCGGGCGAACGGGCCCCGCGGGCGTGGAAGTTGATGAGGCTGGCGATCACCTGGAGGTTGTTCTTGACGCGGTGGTGGACCTCGCGCGTGAGCTTGGTCTGGCGGATCAGCCCTTCGGCGAGGTCGGCCTCGTGCAGCGCGACCGTGCGGCTGATCGTGCGGAAGGTCTCGCCCAGCTCGCGCATCTCCTGCGACGGGATCGAGCGAATTTCGGCGGTGTCGATCTCCTCGCCCGGCTGGTAGGCGGCGATGTTCGCCCGCAGGCGCCGCAATGGATAGACCATCAGCCGATCGACGACGATCCAGGTGATGCCCGCAGCCGCGATCCACATCAGGACCGGCAGCAGCATCGCGATCAGCAGCGGCGACGAAATGGGGACATTGCGCACGGTCATCTCGAGGAAGAGATCGCCGATACCGACCGGCGCGCGCATATGTTCGCGGCGGTCGAGCGGGCCGCGGGTGGGGAGTTCCTGGAGGACGAGCGCCGCGTTGCCGCGCTCGATCTCGGCACCGTAAGCAGGGGTGAAGCCGCTCGGCCGGCCGATCGTCGCGAGCATGCCGATCGGGAAATAGGCGCTCGCGGTCGTGACGCCGCTGGTGCCCGTCATCGACAGCACGATCCCGCGTTCGGGCACGATCCGCGCCAGGATCGGTCCGGCGGCCGACGGCGCGTCGAGAGCGAGTCCCTTGCCGAGATTGCTGCCGCACAGCACCCGCCCGAGCCGGTCGGCGATCATGAACCGGCCGCCCGCCGCGAGCTGCTGCGCGAACACGCCCTGCACGCGCGCGCAGCTCGGCGCGTCGGCGGGATCGACATCGAGCGCGTTGAGCGCGACGCGCAGCGCGGTCATGTCGCCGATCATCTCGATGCCGAGCGCACGCGAGCTTTCGGTGACCGCGACGCGAAGCTGCGCGCGGGCCTCGTCGTCGGCGGTGCGGTTGGTTTGCAGCGTCGCGAACAATGCGATCGCGGCGAGCGGAAGCAGCGCCGCGCTCAGAATCAGGAAGAGCTTGGCACCGGTCGGTAATCTGGCGAGGCGCGACGCGGCAGCGGCGCGCTCGCCCTCCTCTCTGGAAGCGCGCATCGCAGCAAGGATTATCCCAGCTTGCCCAGCAGGTCGAGCATCTCGGGCGGAATCTTCTCCTCGACCGTCCGCTGGTAGACCGACCGCAAGGCCGAGCCCATGTCCTGTTTACCCTGCCCCTTCGCTGTCGAGGCCGCCTTGGCCGGCGGCTCCTTCGGCGTGCTACGGTCCGAACCCAACGTCATCCCCCCTCAGGCTTCCGGCGGTTGCCGGCCAATCAGTCACCAATTACCGGGCGTGGCGTGCGCAGCGGCACCGCCATGCACGTACATGCGGAGAACCCATGAAACCAAATACACTCTCGTTGGTTCCCGCACCGGCGCGGGTTTCGATCTACAATCACCAACCGCGCTTTCGAAACCGATTGCAATGGGGGGAGGCCACTCCCACAAGAGCAATGCTTTTGCTAGGAGATTCCGCACATCATGTCGCTTGGACAGCAGCTCGCACCGCACCTTCCTTTTTTGCGGCGCTACGGCCGTGCGCTCACGGGCAGCCAGAGCCACGGCGACCGGTATGTCCGCGCCACGCTCGAGACGATCGTCGCGGCGCCCGACCAATTTCCCCGTGACGTCGACCCGCGGCTCGGGCTGTATCGAACGTTCCAGGCGATCTGGAGCTCGACCAACGGCGACGAGCCGGACCATGACGAGATGAACGACGGCGACACCGCCGAAGCGGTCGCGCGCGCACGGCTCGCGCGGATGACCCCGTTGTCGCGGCAGGCGCTGCTCCTGACGGCGATGGAGGGCTTCACGCCCGAGGACACCGCCTATCTGATCGAGGTGGACAGCGACGAGGTCGAGAAGCTCGTCGGCCAGGCGCTGGCGGAGATCGAGCAGCAGACGCGCGCGCGGGTGCTCATCATCGAGGATGAGCCGATCATCGCGATGGATATCGAGGGGATCGTGCGCGACCTTGGCCACGATGTCACCGGGGTCGCGGTGACGCGCGACGAGGCGGTGGCGCTGGCGATGGAGGACCGCCCGGGGCTGGTGCTCGCCGACATCCAGCTCGCCGACGACAGCTCGGGAATCGACGCGGTCAAGGACATCCTCGCCGAATTCTCGGTGCCGGTGATCTTCATCACCGCTTTCCCCGAGCGGCTGCTGACCGGCGAGCGGCCCGAGCCGACCTTCCTCATCACCAAGCCGTTCCAGCGCTCGACGGTGAAGGCCGCGATCAGCCAGGCGCTGTTCTTCGATCAGGCGACGGTGCCGGCTCGCTGAGCCGGCAGCAAAACGATACGGAGCCTAAACGAGTCTGGAGCGTTGACCACGCATGGCTGACGAAAACGAAAAGATCCACGTCGATACCGAACGCGCGCGTGCGGGGGCCACCCCGCACATGACGCGGTACATCCTCGGCATTTCGCTGGTGGTGCTGATCGTGATCTACTGGTTCCTGTTCACCTGATCGTCGGCCATGCGCTACACGCCGCTGGCATTCGCCACGGCATCCCCCTATTTTGCCGGTCAGCCTGCCGCGGGTGGCGGCACTCCCGAACGAACGGACCTTATGACTGATTCCGACAAGCGCGAGCCGACCAAGGCCGGGGAGACCGAGCACGTCGCCTTGTCGGATCCCGAATTCAAGCAGCAGCTCGCGCAGGTCATCCCGCACCTGCGCGCCTTCGGGCGATCGCTGTCGGGAAACCGCGACCTCGCGGACGATCTCGTCCAGGAAACGCTGATGAAGGCGTGGGCGGCGCGCAAGCGCTTTCAGGCGGGCACCAACATGCGCGCCTGGACCTTCATCATCCTGCGCAACCTCTATCTTTCGCAAATGCGCCGCGCGCGCTTCAAGGGCGAGTGGGACGATCTGGTCGCCGATCGTATCCTCGCGGCGCCCGCCAGCCAGGATCGTCACGTCGAGCTCGGCGATATGCAGCGCGCGCTGCTCCATCTGCCGCAGCCCCAGCGCGAGGCGCTGATCCTGGTCGGCGCGGGCGGGTTCGCCTATGAGGAGGCCGCGGAAATCTGCGGCGTCGCCGTCGGCACGATCAAGAGCCGCGTCGCGCGCGGGCGCGTCGCGCTCGAGAACATCATGAGCGACGGATCGCTGTCGTCGCGGCGTGACCATCGCAACGAGCACGGCAAGACCGCGCTCGACACGATCATGGGCGAGGTCGACGATCTGAGCCGCGACCGCGGCTGAGCCGGGCGTTCAGGCCCGGCTGTTGCCCGAGCTCGCCTCGAGCGTACACAGCATCGCGCGCATGTCCGCAGGCAGGGCGGAGGCATCGGCGCAGAAGGCGTTGCGGAGCGCGCTGCCGATCCCATCGACCGTGCGCGGGCGCCGGACAACGTCGCCGTGGGGACGCTTTTTCTCGTTCGTCAAGGCGGACATCTTGGTCATGGTCGGTAAAAACGGTTGAAATCGACGATAGTTTCTCGGTTTTTGACTTCATTTGAATCTTCATTGCGCGGAGCATCGCATGAACAGGTCGCCTCGGGTCATCGACGCCGTCGCCCGCGCGCGCGCCGATTCTCCCTTTCTGGCAACGCTGCTCGACCGCGAAACGGCGCTTGCCGCGAGGCTCGGCGAAGGCGGCTGGCCCGGGCTCGACGCTGCGAAAATCGAGACGAACGACACCCCCGTCGCGACGCGGCTCAGGGTCGCGCGGCGGCGAATGGCGCTGCTCGTCGCAATCGGCGATCTCGCGGGCATGCTCGACCTGACGGATGTGACCGCGGCGCTGACCGACTTTGCCGATCATGCGCTCGATCTCGCGATCCGCACCGCGATCACCGAGCGGACGCCCGACGCCGAGCCGCGCGGTTTCGCCGCGATCGCGCTCGGCAAGCAGGGAAGCCGCGAGCTCAATTATTCTTCCGATATCGACCCGATCCTGATCTTCGACCCCGAGACGCTGCCGCGACGACCGCGCGAAGAGCCCGACGAGGCGGCGGTGCGCATCGCCCGACGCGTGGTCGAGCTGCTCCAGGCGCGCGATGCCGACGGCTATGTGCTGCGCGTCGACCTGCGGCTGCGCCCGTCGCCCGAGGTGACGCCGATCGCGCTGCCGATCGGCGCGGCGCTCAGCTATTACGAATCGCAGGCGCTTGCCTGGGAGCGCGCCGCCTTCATCCGCGCGCGCGCGTGCGCCGGCGACATCGCGCTCGGCGAACGCTTCATCGAGGGCGTGCGGCCGTTCGTGTGGCGCCGTGCGCTCGATTTCGGGGCGATCGGCGAGATCATGCATATCTCCCGGCGCATCCGCGACCATCATGCGCAGGGCCAGGCGTTCGGCCCCGGCTACGACCTCAAGCGCGGGCGCGGCGGCATTCGCGAGTGCGAGTTCTTCGCGCAGATCCATCAGCTCATCCATGGCGGCCGCGACCCCGCGCTGCGCGCGCCCGCGACGCGCGACGCGCTCGGCGCGCTGGCGGCGGCCGGCCGGATCGATGCCGAGGACGGACGCGCGCTGAGCGACGCCTACACGCTGTTCCGCACGATCGAGCACCGCGTCCAGATGATAGACGATCGGCAGACGCACAGCCTGCCTTCGGGCGCGGCGCTCGACCGCGTTGCGCGGCTGCACGGGCTGGAGGAGGAACGCGCGCTGCTCGACCTGCTGCTGCCGCACGTCGAGGCGACCGCGCGCATCTATGATACGCTCGAGCCGGAAGACGGCGACACGCTGTCGCGCGACGCGGCGAAGATCGCCGAGCGGCTGACCGAGCTGGGCTATGCCGATCCGGGTGAAGCCGCGGCGCGGATCGAGCGCTGGCGTGCGGGGACCTATCCGGCGCTGCACAGCCCGGCCGCGCGTGCGGCGCTGGAGGATGTGCTCGGCGGGCTGGTCGCGGCGCTGGGCGAGGCGCCCGATCCCAATGCCGCGCTCGCACGGATGGACGCGATCCTGTCGCGGCTGCCGAGCGCGATCAATTTCTTCCGTCTGCTCGAGGCGCAGCCCGCGCTCGCGCGGCTGCTGGGGGCGATCCTGTGCCATGCGCCACCGCTCGCCGAAGCGCTCGGGCGCCGGCCCGAGCTGTTCGACGGGCTGCTCGACGCCTCGGCGCTCGATCCGGTGCCGACGGTGGAGGCGCTCGTCGCCGAGATGCGCGCGGGGGAGGCGGGGGACGATTACCAGGCGCTGCTCGACCGCGTCCGCCGCGTCGTCGGCGAACGGCGCTTCGCGCTCGGCACGCAGATCGTCGCGGGGGCGAGCGACCCGCTCGAGGTATCGGCAGGCTATGCGCGGCTGGCCGAGGCGGCGATCCAAGCGGGCGCGGCGGCGACGGTGCAGGCGTTCGCGGATGCGCACGGCCGTGTGCCCGGAAGCGAGCTCGTGATCCTGGCGCTCGGGCGGCTCGGCGGGGCGGCGCTGACGCACGCCTCCGATCTCGATCTGATCTATGTCTTCACGGGGGACTATGCAGCCGAATCGGACGGGCGAAAGCCGCTCGGCGCGGTGCTCTACTACAACCGGCTCGCGCAGCGGGTGTCGGGTGCGCTGTCGGTGCCGACCGCGGCGGGGCCGCTGTACGACATCGACACGCGGCTGCGGCCCTCGGGCAATCAGGGGCCGCTGACGGTCTCGCTCGACGGCTTCGGCCGCTATCAGCGCGAGAGCGCCTGGACGTGGGAGCACATGGCGCTGACGCGGGTGCGGCCGGTGTTCGGCTCGGCAGACGCGCGCGCGGCGGTGATGGCGGTGGTCGACGAGGTGCTCGCGGGCAACCGGCCGAAGCGCGACATCGCTGCCGACGCCGCTGCGATGCGCGACGAGATGGCAGCGCACAAGCCGCCCGCGGGCCCGCTCGACGCCAAGCTGCTGCCCGGCGGGCTGGTCGACCTGGAGTTCGCGGTGCATGTCCAGCAGCTCGTCCACCGAACGGCGTTCGATTCGCATCTCGGCGGCGCGATCGACGCCCTCGTCGCGACCGGGCTGATGCCGGCGGGACTGCGCGAGGCGCACGATTTCCTTTCACGCCTGCTCGTGACGACGCGGCTGCTCGCGCCCGATGCCGAGCCGCCTGCACCCGCCACGCGGGCGCTCGTCACGCGCACGATGCGGCTCGACACCTGGGACCAGGTGGTTGCGACGCTCGCGGCGACGCGGCAGGAGGTGCGCTCCTGCTGGCAATCAATCATCGGAGCGCGCTGATGGCACTCGAACAAGGCGATCCTCTTCCCGATGTCGAGCTGACGATGCCCGACGGAGGGCCGGTGGGGCTGCGCAATTTCGTCGGCGCGCCGTTGGTCCTCTATTTCTATCCCAAGGACGACACCAGCGGCTGCACGCGCGAGGCGCAGGCGTTCAGCGAGCGGATCGACGCGTTCAAGGCGGCGGATGTCGTCGTTCTGGGCGTATCGAAGGATAGCCCGGCAAGGCACCGCAAGTTCATTGAAAAATACGGGCTGACGGTGCCGCTCGCCTCGGACGAGGAGGGCGTGGCGCTCGAAGCGTTCGGATCGTGGATCGAGAAATCGATGTACGGGCGCAAGTATATGGGGATCGACCGGTCGACCTTCCTGTTCGACACGGAAGGCAAGCTGGCGCGCGCATGGCGCAAGGTGCGCGTGCCGGGGCATGTCGAGGAGGTGCTCGAGGCGGCGCGCGCCGTGGGACGATGATCCGTTCGATCGCCGAGGCGGCGCGCGACGTTCTGCTCACCGCCGAGCCCGCGGCGAAGGTGCGGGCGGCGCGCGAGGCGGCGCGGGCGGGGCGACGGGGAGCGTTGCGCCATGCGTTCGATGTCGCGATGCCCGAGATGCCGGCGCGGCCGACCGAACCCGAGCTGCTGCCGCCCAACCGCATGCCCAAGCGCGGACGCGGCGGCTCCGAGCGCGGGCGGATCGCGCTGCTCCACGCGCTCGCGCACATCGAATTCGTCGCGATTGACCTGGCGTTCGACATGGCGGGGCGGTTCGGCGCCGATTTTCCGCGCGGCTTCGTCGACGACTGGATCGGCGTCGGTGCCGACGAGGCGATGCACTTCGCGCTGCTCGACCGGCGATTGAAGGCGCTGGGCAGCCATTATGGTGCGCTGCCCGCACACGAAGGGCTGTGGGATGCGGCGCGCGAGACCGCGCATGATCCGCTCGCGCGGCTGGCGGTGGTGCCGATGGTGCTCGAGGCGCGCGGGCTCGACGTGACGCCGGCGACGGTGGAGCGATTTCGCAGTGCGGAAGACGAGGCGAGCGCGCGCATTCTCGAGCGGATCGTGCGCGACGAAATCCGCCATGTCGCGGCGGGGACGAGATGGTTCGAATCGGGTTGCGCGGCGCATCGATTCGCGCCCGAAACGCACTGGCAGATGCTCGTGACGAAGCATTTCAGGGGGCGATTGAAGCCCCCCTTCAACGACTCGGCGCGTCGCGCTGCCGGTCTGACGCGCGAATATTACGCGGCTCTTGCCGATTTGTAGCGCTATCGGTCAGTAATGGTGCTCGTTCACGGCAGGGCGGGGATCCGGTCGGAACACGAATGGAGCGGATCGCCTCTTCGCATCCGCACAAACGGTCGCCGGGGAATAATGAACTCAACTTCCACTTCTTCCAACGCGGACTGGCTTTCCAGGTTCCGCTCCTTTTTCACGACACGCGATTTCATTCTTCACGACGGGCGCGATCTGCGCCGGTTCAGCATCCGCGGCAAGACGCAGGCGGCACTCGCCTCGGTGCTCGCGGTGACGCTGAGCTTTTCGGTTTACGGCGTGGCGCAGGTGGGGATGTCCGCCGCGACCGCCGCGGGCCTGGGCGATCCGGCCTCGCCCGAGGCACGCGTCGCGATGATGAAGGTCAAGGTCGAGAAGATGAAGGCCGACGTCGCCGCGATGAAGATCGCGGCCAAGGTGCAGGTCAGCAAGGTCGAGCAGCGCCAGGCGCTGATCGCCGCGGTGCTCGAGGGGCGATCGAGCCCCGAGGAGATCGAGGCGGCGATTGCGGGCAATGCCGAGCTCGCGTCGCTCTCACCCGATCTCGCCGCACCGCTCGGCCGGGTCGAACAGCGCCAGCTCCAGCTCGCGGCCAAGGCACAGAAGGTCGCAGAGCTGCGCTACAAGACGACGGCGGCCAAGCTGCGCAAGCTCGGTCTCGATCCGAGCCGCTTCGCCACGTCCGAAGGCATGGGCGGCCCCTACGAGCCGGTCGACGGCAAGGCGGCGACCGCAGAGGCGCGCTCGGACGCGCAGTTCCGCTCGCTGTTCCAGACATGGAAGAAGCTCGATTCGCTCGAGCACAGCGTGATCGCGATCCCGTCGGTGCATCCGATCAGCGCCGACCTCCATTTCTCGAGCTATTTCGGCGTGCGCAGCGATCCCTTCCGCGGCACCTCGGCGATGCACGCGGGCGTCGATATTCCCGGTCCGATCGGTACGCCGGTCTATGCCACCGCCGACGGAATCGTCGAGCGCGCAGGCCGTGCGGGCGGCTACGGCAATCTCGTCGAGCTCGATCACGGCAAGGGGATCGAGACGCGCTACGGCCATCTCTCGAAGATCCTCGTCGAGCCGAACCAGCGCGTGAAGCGCGGTCAGGTGATCGCGCTGATGGGCTCGACCGGGCGTTCGACCGGCAGCCATCTCCATTACGAGGTCCGCATCGATGGCCATGCGGTCAATCCGATGCCGTTCCTCCAGACCGCCGACTATCTGACCGCGCTTCAGGACAAGGCGGTGCAGGCGATCCCGACGCTCGCGAGCGCGACCGAGGTCGAGGACTAAGACTCCGCTTCGGGTCGCACCAGCGGGGCATGCGTTGAGCGGGGCGTGCGGTCGGTTGCCGATCGCCCCGCGGCGCCCTATCTCGCGGGCATGACGAACGCTCCCGATATCCTTCTGACCGAAGCCGCCGCCGCGCGGGTGGCGGCGATCGCCGAACGGCAGGGCAAGCCCGCGATCCTGCGGCTGTCGGTCGATGGCGGGGGGTGTTCGGGGTTCCAGTATCGCTTCGGGCTTGCCGAGCAGATCGACGACGAGGACGTGCGCGCGGAGACCGACGGCGTGACGCTGGTCGTCGATCCGATCAGCCTCGACCTGGTGCGCGGCTGTTCGGTCGATTTCGTCGATTCGCTGGGCGGCGCGGCGTTCCGGGTCGAGAACCCCAACGCCGCCAGCGGCTGCGGCTGCGGCACCAGCTTCGCGGTGTGAGCTTTGTCTGATACGGCACCGGCTGGTGTCGCAATGAGGACAAGCCGCGTGAAACTGGTCAGCTACAACGTCAACGGCATCAAGGCGCGGCTGCCGCGGCTGCTCGAATATCTGGGCGAGCAGCAGCCCGACATCGTCTGCCTTCAGGAGCTGAAATCCAGCGACGAGACCTTCCCCGAGCACGAGGTGCGCGACGCCGGCTATGGGGCGGTGTGGCACGGGCAGAAGGGGTTCAACGGGGTCGCGGTGCTCGCGCGCGGGGCCGATCCGGTCGAGCGCCAGCGCGGGCTCGCCGGCGATCCCGAGGACGCGCACAGCCGCTATCTCGAGGTCGATGTCGCGGGGCTGACGGTCGCGTCGATCTATCTTCCCAACGGCAACCCGCAGCCCGGCCCCAAGTTCGACTACAAGCTCAAATGGATCGAGCGGCTTCGCGAGCGCGCGCTGGCGCTGCTCGCCGAGGAGCGGCCGGTGGTGCTCGCGGGCGACTACAACGTCATTCCGAACGACGACGACACCTTCTCGGTATCGGCGATGCGGACCGACGCGCTGATGCAGCCCGAGAGCCGCGCCGGCTATCGCGCGCTGGTGGCGCAGGGCTGGACCGACGCGCTGCGGACGCGGCACCCGCGAGGCGGCGTGTGGACCTTCTGGGATTATCAGGCAGGCGCATGGCAGCGCGACGCGGGCTTTCGCATCGACCATCTGCTGCTGAGCCCCCAAGCCGCCGACCGCCTGATCGACGCCGGCGTCGACAAGGAATATCGCGGGCGCGAGAAGGCCAGCGACCATGCGCCGACCTGGGTGACGCTGCGCGCAGCGGGGTAGTTCACGCGCGGGCGAGTTTCTCGCAAGCCTGTCGGATGGATTTGCCGGGAAGCACCGCTTCCTATGACAGGTGATGGCGGGTTGTGGTGGATTTCGGACGGGCGGCTTATAATTCTCAGGGACCGGAAAGCTGCCACTCAAGCGGAACGGCGCGACAACATAGTGAGGGCGACCGCGTACCGGTAGCCAAACCGCGCCTCCGTTCGTCTTCACTCCGTCCGGCACATGGCCTGCGGCATCGTTTATGAATTGGGGCGAATCGATTTCGGTATTGTGAGTGACTCAACTGAGTCTTCCTTCGCCATTTCGCGGGCGATCCATCTGGCGAGAAGGTAATAATCCACCCAGATCACGACGGTTCCAATCACTATAACCCACCACGTTACGTGCGGGCTCCAGAATGCGAGAAATGTCGCGCCAAAAATGGCTAGTGCCATGCAGGCCGCGGTCGACAGCCACAACGTCAGGATGATTTTCGAGTCGATGGTGTTGGCGGTCAGTGCGCGACCGCAAAAGAGAAGATCGAGGGTATAAACCAGGCAAAGACCCGCAATGTCGATGCAATAGGGCACGTATCCCCACGGAGAATCCGGATAATTCCCCATCATCGCAGAGGCGAATGGAATCAACGACGCAAACATCAGAGACCCAAGCGTCAGCACGAGGTGCAGGAAGTTACTGCGCCTGATTACGCTGTGCAGCAGGAACGTGAATGTCCAACCGATCGACGCGGCCGAAAAGGCGATAGCGAACGCGATAAACTTCGGCGCGTTGGCAGCGATCGCGGGGTAGATTTGGGCGTCGGTCAACCCTTCCGGGATCTTGAGTTCCAGCACGAGGATAGTGAGAACGATGGCGTACACGCCGTCAGTCAAAAAGCTCAGCCGATCGACGGCCAAGGTTTCACCGGCGCCGTGCCGTGCTTTAAATGACAACATCGACGCCCTCCAATGACATCCGGACACGCCGTCCTTACCATTGAGAACTTACATCGGCCCCCGTCGCCAGACTAGCGGCTCGTCGGGCCGCCCACGAACGACCACTTATAGGGTCGAGCTTGGGTGATCACAGCGGCGAGCCAGGGGCGCGCGCCGACCTTCCTCCGTCATTGCGCGAAGGGGCAGGTTTCGGATGGTCCCGACCCGTCGCGCGACAGCCATTCTGGGTTCCCGCCTTCGCGGGAATGACCGAGGCGCGTCGCCGGGTGCCGCTCAGCCTGCGCCCTACGCCGCCGCTTTCCGCCGTTCGGCCATTTCGCGGTTGAGCATCTCGGCGAGGAGGAACGCCAGTTCGAGGCTCTGGCTCGCGTTGAGGCGTGGGTCGCAGTGGGTGTGGTAGCGATCGGCGAGGGCCTGTTCGGTGACGGCGACCGCGCCGCCGGTGCATTCGGTGACGTTCTGGCCGGTCATCTCGGCGTGGATGCCGCCGGCGATCGAGCCTTCGGCGCGGTGGACCGCAAAGAAACCGCGGACTTCCGCCAGGATGCGCTCGAAGGGGCGCGTCTTGTAGCCGTTCGCAGCCTTGACGACGTTGCCGTGCATCGGATCGCAGCTCCACACGACGGGGTGCCCCTCGCGCAGCACCGCGCGGACCAGTTTGGGCAGCCCGGCCTCGATCTTGTCGTGGCCGTAGCGCGTGATGAGGGTGATGCGGCCGGGGACGCGCGCGGGGTTGAGCGCGTCGAGCAGGCGCAGCAGCACGTCCGGCTCGAGGCTCGGGCCGCATTTGATGCCGATCGGGTTGCCGATGCCGCGCAGGAATTCGACATGCGCCGAGCCTTCGAAGCGCGTGCGGTCGCCGATCCACAGGAAGTGCGCGCTGGTGTCGTACCAGTCGCCGGTGAGGCTGTCCTGCCGGGCGAGCGCCTGCTCGTAGGGGAGCAGCAGCGCCTCGTGGCTGGTGTAGAATTGGGTCGCCGATAGCTGGGGCACGCTGTCGGCATTGATGCCGCACGCCTCCATGAACTCAAGCGCGTCGCCGATGCGATCGGCGGTCTCAGCATATTTCTTGGCCCATGGGCTGCGGCCCATGAAATCGTGCGTCCAGCGATGGACCTGATGGAGGTTGGCGTATCCCCCTTGCGCAAAGGCGCGCAGCAGGTTGAGCGTCGCTGCGCTTTGCGAATAGGCGCGGATCATCCGCTGCGGATCGGGCGTGCGCGCGTCGGGGGTGAAGGCGATGTCGTTGACGTTGTCGCCGCGATAGCTCGGGAGCTCGACCCCATCGATCGTCTCGGTGGGCGCCGAGCGCGGCTTGGCGAACTGCCCTGCCATCCGGCCGACCTTCACGATCGGCAGCTTCGAGGCATAGGTGAGCACCACCGCCATCTGGAGCAGCACGCGGAAGGTGTCGCGGATGTTGTTGGGGTGGAATTCGGCGAAGCTCTCGGCGCAGTCGCCGCCCTGGAGGAGAAACGCCTTGCCCTCCGCGACGCGTGCGAGGTCGGCGGTGAGATTGCGCGCCTCGCCCGCGAAGACGAGCGGCGGATAGCTGCCGAGCTGCGTCGTCGCCGCATCGAGCGCAGCGGCGTCCGGATAATCGGGGAGCTGGCGGGCTTCGGCCGCGGTCCAGCTATCGGGGGCCCATTTGGCGGCCATGTCGCGTCATCCTCGCGTGGGAACGAAGCGAGTCCATGCGGGAAAATGGCATACGGGGCAATCAAGGAAAATTGCGCGAGCCGATCGCGCGGGTTTGACGGGATCGCCCAACCAAACGCCTTGCCGGCGCCGCATTTGACCGGGACGGTAGCGGAAGGGAGACCGCCGATGCCCAGCGCGATGCTGTTGTTGCTTCAGGCCGCCGTCGCGAGCGCGGGAGGCGAGCAGGCGCAGACGCACTCCGTGATGGGGCCGGTTCTCCCCGCCCGACAGAAGATCGACCTCGATGTCGCCGAGGCCGGGCAGAGCGCGTGCGACGCGTCTGATTCGGGGGAGGTGGTGGTGTGCGCCGATCGCGAGGGCGCGGACCGCTATCGGCTGCAACCGCTTCCCGAAGAGGAAACTGCCGCGGCGCCGCCGCGCGCGGAGACGACGTTGTTCGGCAAGGTCCGCGCCTCGGCCGATCTCGAGAGCGAGGCGCTCCAGGCGGGCCAGATCAGCAAGCGCCTGATGCTGCGGTTCAAGCTGCCGTTCTGAACCGGCTCAATAGCCCGCGTCGAGATCGACGACGTTCTTCATCGGGCGCCCTTCGCGGAAGGCGGCGAGGTTTTCGAGGAAGAGCGCGGCGCCGCGCTCGAACATCTTCGTCTGGCTGCGGCCGGCGAGGTGCATCGAATGGATCGCATTGGGCGCGCTCCACAGGGGATCGTCGGCGGGAAGCGGCTCGGGCTCGACCGTGTCGAGGAACGCGCCGGCGATGGCGCCGGTTCGGAGCGCCTCGATCAGCGCCGCTTTCTCCACCATGTCGCCGCGCGCGATGTTGACGAGCCACGCGGTCGGCTTCATCGCCGCGAGCTCGGGCGCGCCGATGCTCGCGCGCGTCTCGCCGGTCGAGGGCGCGGCGAGGATGACCCAGTCGAACTCCCCGAGGCGATCGCGCCACTGGTCGGGCGTAAGCGTGCCGTCGCGGCCAGATCGCGTGACGCCCGTCACCTCGACCCCGAACGCCGCAAGCCGCTCGCCGATGAGCCGGCCGATCGTGCCGTAGCCGATCACGAGCGCGCGCGTGCCGTAGAGCTCGACACGGCCGGGGGCGTCGGTGGTCCATTCATGCCGATCGGCGATGCGGACGACCTCGTCGAAGCGCTTGGCGGCGACGAGCACGCCCATCACCGCATATTCGGCGACGGTGTGGGCGTTGAGGCCGGAGCCATTGGTGATGACGACGCCGCGCTGTTTGAGCAGATCGAGCGGAAAGGCGTCGAGCCCGGCGAAGATCGTGAACAGCCATTTGAGGTGCATCGCCTGCGCGGCCGCTTCGCCCGCGTAGCGCGAACGCTGCATGTCGACCCAGGCGATGTCGGCATCGACGGCCATGCGGTTCGCCTCCTCGCGGGTCGAGAACCAGGCGACGTCGAGATCGACGGGAAGCCGAGGCTCGACCGCGGCGCGGGCAAGCGCGGGCAGGACGGCTTTCATGCCGGAAGCCGGCGACCGTAGCGGTCGGCGAACTCGTCCTCGGGCATGACGAGGTAGCGGATCGCGTCGATCAGCGACCACGGCACGGTCAGTAACAGGCCGATGACGGTGAGCGACAGAACGAGCATCAGCACCCCCGTTCCCGTTCGGCCGAGATAGAAGCGATGGATGCCGAGCGGCCCGAGGAAGAAGGCGAGCAGCGCCGCGGCGACCTTGTTGCGGCCGCCCCTTTCGACGCGCGGCGGAATCGGGACGGGCGTGGTGCCGGGCAGCCGGTAGATGCGGCGCGCGCGCGTGCCGTCGATATCGAAATCGATGAGCGCGCCGACCGCGGGACCGGCCGAGTCGCTCCAATCGGCGGGGCGAAAGACGTAGCGCTGCCCGTCGTCGCCCGAAATCTGGCCATCGCCCGTGCCGCGATCGACCCCGAGCACCTGTCCTCGCATTGATGTCCCTCCTGTTGAGCCGCTTTAACTCAACAACACACCGATTGGTCTTGCAAGAGCCTATCGGTGCTTTCGCGTCCGAGGCAGCGAAAGGTTTTGGCCGGGCGACGTTTCTACCGGGTGCCGTCCGATCCGTTGTCGGCGGTGTTCGATAGGACATTGTCGGTCGCCAGCTCGTTCGTGTCGACCGGATCGGGGAGGATGGGGGGCATCGTTTCCTCCGGAATGGTCGCGGCGGGCACGGCATTGTCGGGCGGGATCGGCACGCCGGTCTGATTGGCGGCGGGATCGTAGATGGTGGAGTCGGTGGTGTTGAGCGGCGGCTCGTTGGTCTCGGGCGCGTTGCACGCGACGAGCAGCAGCGGCACGGCGAGTGGGACGAAAGTTTTGCGGGGCGGCATCGGGTTCTCCTCGGCTGGGGCGGCGGTCGTGCCGCACCGGATCAATGCCTCGACGCGGCCAAACGATCCGGTCGCTATACGCCAATTCCGAGGTCACGGGGGCCGAAGGCGTGCGGGAGGAGATCGGAAAGCCGATGCGTCTCGACCGCGTCGCCGGCCATTCCGGCGCAGTGGACGGTAAGATCGCGGCCGCCCAGATGCGCGGCCTCGGTGAGAATCTGTCGACAGCGGCCGCAGGGGCGAATGGGGGCGTCTCCCGCGATCCCATCCGGGCCGATCGTGCCGCCGATGACAGCGACTGCGATCACCTCGGCGAGCTTCCCTTGCGCGTTGGCGGTCGCGAGCGCGACCGTTTCGGCGCACAGCGACAGGCCGTAGCTCGCATTTTCGAAATTGGTGCCGGTGACGATGCTGCCGTCGGTGAGCAGCAAGGCGGCGCCGACCGCGAAGTGCGAATAGGGGGCGTGGGCGTGGGCGGCGGCTTCGCGCGCGGCGGCGATCAGGCGGGCGGCGTCGCTCATGGCGCGACGACGTCCCACGCGACGGGGCCGTCGATCCCGTCGATCCGGCGGAAATCCGATGCCTGCCACACACGCCAGGGGCGCGCTGCATAATCGGGCGCGAAGAAGGTGCGCGCGTTCCACAGGGGCCGCGCGAAGGATCGCGCCGGGTGGTAGGTCTCGGCGACGGGCTTCGAAATCTTGAGCAGCATCGGCTCGCCTGTATGCGTTTCGGCGATGCGAAGGAAGTCGGCGATCGCGGCGATCGCCTCGGGCGCATCGGGGCGGTTCGCGCATTCGTCGGAGAAGGCGAGCTCGAGCACGGCGGGCAGCGCATCGGGGCTGCGCGGAACGGTGGTGACGAAGGCGTTGGCCTGCTCGCGCGCAGGGGTGCAGAACGACCATCGGTGGATCGCGCCGCGGCGCAGCCCGGCCTCGGCCGCGCCCTTCCAGTTCTCGGCGAAGCGCGGGTCGCGCAACGCGCCGTCGGTCGCGCGGATATAGGCGAAATCGGCGTTTCGCGCAGCGACCATGTTCCACGCGATCGGCCCTTGGCCCGCGGATACATCGATGCCCTGGATCGGATATTTCTCACGCGAGGGGTGCCAGTGGATCGCCTTGGCCCACACGAACATCGCCCCGATCGCCAGCACGACGACGATCCCGGCCCCCAGCCAGGCTCGGCTTCTCAACACGCGCACTTACCCCCTGATGTGCAGCACGCACAGCAACGTGAACAGCCGCCGTGCGGTATCGAAATCGACCTCGATCTTGCCGTCGAGCCGTTCCCTGAGCAGCTCGGCGGCCTCGTTGTGGATCGCGCGGCGCGCCATGTCCACCGTCTCGATCTGCTGCGGGGTGGAGGCGCGGATCGCCTGGTAATAGCTGTCGCAGATCGCGAAATAGTCGCGGATCGGGCGCCGGAACCGGCCGAGCGCGAGGACGTGCGTTTCGAGATGGCCGCCGTCCTCGCGGTCCACCCGGAGCGCGAGCCGGCCCTCCTCGACCGCGAGCGTCAGACGGTAGGGGCCGGCGTATTTGTCTTCATGGGGTTTCTGCGGCGCGAAGTGATTGCCTTCGAGCAAATCGTAGATCGCGATCCGGCGCTCCTGTTCGACGTCCGCGCTCCTCCAGAGGATGGTGCGCTCGTCGAGCTGGATGTCGATGATCCGCGGATCGGCCATTCGCCTGCCTATCGGCGAGCGAGGACAGGGAATCAATCGGTTCCGCCTTCCCTGCACCTCCTTCCGCGGCGAAGGCCGGGACCCAGGTACGACCGACCCGGTACTGGGCCCCGGCCTTCGCCGGGGAAGTGCATGGGATAATGATGACGGTTATCCACAATCGGCATTCGATCTCGCCGCTTGAGACCGCCGGCGATCGGATTAGAAGGGCCGCATGGCCACCATCGCTCTCGCTCATCCGGCGCCCGCCGCCGAAGGCACCGCTCTGCCGCAGAATGTCGAGGCCGAGGCCGCTTTGCTCGGCGCGATGATGATCGACAACCGAGTCGCCGACGACGTGCTCGACCGGATCGAGGAAGAGCATTTTTTCGAGCCGGTCCACGGCCGCATCTTCGGCGCGATCCGCACGCTGCGCGCGAACGACATGCTTGCGACCCCGGTGACGCTTCGGCCGATGTTCGAAGCAGACGAGGGGATGAAGGAGCTGGGCGGGCCCGCCTATCTCGCGCAGCTCACCGGATCGGGCGCGGGGCTGATCGGTGCCAAGCAGTTCGCGCAGCAGATCTACGATCTGGCGATGCTGCGCGCGCTCGTTTCGGTAGGGCGAACGCTGGTCGAGCGCGCGCTCGACACCTCGGAGGACGTGAACCCGCGCGCGCAGATCGAGGCGGCCGAGGAGGAATTGTTCAAGGTCGCGGCCGACGGGGGCACGTCGAACGCGGTCAAGAGCTTTGCGCAGGCGACCACGCTCGCGGTCAAGATGGCCGAGCGCGCGCTCGATTCGGGGGGCAACGTTTCGGGGATCACGACCGGGCTCGATTCGGTCAATTCCAAGATCGGCGGGCTGCATCCGTCGGATCTGCTGATCCTCGCCGGACGTCCGGGCATGGGTAAGACGTCGCTCGCGACCAATATCGCCTTCAACGCGGCACGCCGATGGATGCGCGACATGGAGGACGGGATTTCCCCTGAGAAATCGGTGGGCGCAAAGGTCGCGTTCTTCAGCCTCGAAATGTCGGCCGACCAGCTTGCAACGCGCATCCTGGCGGAGCAGTCGCGGATCAGCTCGGAAGCGCTGCGCATGGGCAAGATCAGCCGCGCCGAGTTCGGTCAACTGGCGGCGGCGGCGGCGCAGCTCGAAAGCTTGCCGCTGTTCATCGACGACACCGCAGGGCTGACGATCGGGGCGCTGCACACGCGGATGCGGCGGCTCCAGCGGCGGCACAATCATGAGATCGGGCTCGTGGTCGTCGACTACCTCCAGCTTCTCCATGGCTCCGGGCGCAGCAGCAACGACAATCGTGTGCAGGAGATTTCCGAGATCAGCCGCGGATTGAAGACGCTGGCGAAGGACCTCAACGTGCCGGTGCTCGCGCTGTCGCAGCTCAGCCGCGCGGTCGAGCAGCGCGAGGACAAGCGCCCGCAGCTATCGGACCTGCGCGAATCGGGCTCGATCGAGCAGGACGCGGACATGGTGCTGTTCGTCTATCGCGAGGATTATTATGTCGCAGCGAAGGAGCCCAAGCGGCCGACCGAAGGCGACGACGCCAGGGCCTTCGAGGATCATGCCAAGTGGGCGACCGACATGGAGCGCGTGTTCGGCCTCGCCGAGCTGATCGTCGCCAAGCAGCGCCACGGTGCGACGGGCAAGGTGACGCTCAAGTTCGAGCCCGAGGTGACGCGGTTCAGCGACCTCGCGGTTGCGGATTATCGGAATTCGGGGAGTTATTGAGCTACTTTCCCTCTCCCGATGGGAGAGGGAAGGGGCCCGCGCCGCGTCAGCGGCGTGGTGGAGGGGTGTTCCCGCTGATGGTTACACCCCTCCGTCAGCCCTGCGGGCTGCCACCTCCCCTTTCAGGGGAGGATCAGCGGTTTGTATGCTGCCTCACAAAAACGGCTCTTCGCCGGGCTTGTCGGGGACGTGGATGCCGCATTCGACCTTTTCCCAGCCGCGCCAGCGGCCGGCGCGGGGGTCTTCGCCGGGGCGGACCTTGCTGGTGCAGGGCGCACAGCCGATCGAGGGATAGCCCTGGTAGACGAGGGGGTGGGGCGGCAGGTCGTGCGCGGTGAAATAGGCGGCGATGTCTTGCGGCGACCAATTGGCAAGCGGGTTGATCTTGAGGCGGCCCTCGCCGTCGGTGGTGTCGATCTCGAAGCGGGGAAGGCCGGTCCGCG
The DNA here is from genome assembly GCA_946479505.1 of uncultured Sphingomonadaceae bacterium. Next base: position 4,113 of record CAMLGC010000024.1, on the reverse strand, counting down.
TCGCCGACTGAAAGCCCTTGCGACCGGTGAAGCTCGCATCGAACCCGGCGAGCGCGCGGGCGAGCGGCTTGACCTTGCGTAGCTCGCAGCAGCCGTCGGGATCGTAGGACCAGCGCAGCCCCGTCTCGTCGCGCGCGGCGATCTCGGCCGGATCGGGCGTGAGGCTGACGAGATCGAGCCCGAACCGATCGACGAGCAGGTCGCGATAGGCGAGCGTTTCGTCGAAATGCTTGCCCGTATCGAGGAACAGCACCGGAGTGCCCGGCGCGGCCTGCGTCACCAAGTGGAGCAGCGCCGCCGATTCGGCGCCGAACGACGAGATGATCGCCGTCTTGCCGACGAGATCGTCGGCGACGACCGCGGCGAGCATCTCGCGCGTGTCGCTCCCGCGGAAGCGGTTGTTGAGGCGGATCGCGTCGGCCTGGCCGAAGCGCGGGCGGACGTCGATCGTATCGCGCGCGCGCGGCGCGACGCTAGCCATGCCGCAGCTTCCACACGGGCACCGCGTCGTCGGCGGCGTCCTGATAGACATAGGGATAAATGGTGAGCAGGCGCTCGGCGGTTTCGGGGTCGATGGGGGCGTCGGGCGCGAAGCTGTCGAAGCCGCAGCGGCGCATGAAAAGCAGCTCGTCCACGAGAACGTCGCCGGTCGCCTTGATCTCGCCAGTATAGCCCGCCTCGCGCAGGATGCGCGCGGAGGAATAGCCGCGGCCATCGCGGAAGCGGGGGAAGTCGATCTCGACCAGCGCCACGCGGTCGAGGACGGGGAGAAGGAGGCGCGCGTCGTCGCCCGCCTCGATGCGGACCGAGACGGCGTCGTCCTGGTCGAGAAAGGCGTCGAGGGTGACGGCGGGTTCCTCGGCAGCCGCGTCGGTGCGGAAGCGGAGAGCGTCAGCCATGCGCGCGCTCTCTCCCGTCACCCCAGCGAACGCTGGGGTCTCCAGAAACGGAGAGATGCCAGCTTTCGCTGGCATGACACCGAGAGAATGAGGTGATGAGCTTGGCCTCATCCATAGATCGCCTCCTTGAACGGCTCCATGCCGACGCGGCGGTAGGTGTCGAGGAAGCGTTCCTCGGGCGCGCGCAGGCTGCGATAGGTCTCGATCGCCTTCTCGACCGCATCGACGACGCCGTCCTCGTCGAAGCCGGGGCCGGTGATCTTCGCGGACGTGGTGTCCTCCGCGCCCGAGCCGCCAAGCAGAAGCTGGTAGTTTTCGGTGCCTTTGCGGTCGACGCCGAGGATGCCGATATGGCCGGCGTGATGGTGCCCGCAGGCGTTGATGCAGCCCGAGATCTTGATCTTGAGCTCGCCCAGATCCTGCTGGCGATCGATATCGGCGAAGCGCTTGGCGATCTTCTGCGCGACCGGGATCGAGCGCGCGTTGGCGAGGCTGCAATAATCGAGCCCCGGGCAGGCGATGATGTCGGTCACCAGATCGAGGTTCACATCCGCCAGCCCCGCCGCGACCAGCGCCTGCCAGACGGCGTGGAGATCGGTCTTGCGGACGTGCGGCAGGACGAGGTTCTGCGCATGCGTGACGCGCAGCTCGTCGAAGCTGTAGTGCGCGGCCAAATCGGCGACGACGTCCATCTGCTCGGCGGTCATGTCGCCGCCGATGCCTTGGATCGGTTTCAGGCTGACGTTGACGATTCCGTACCCGGGCGCCTTGTGCGCGGCGACCTGGCGATTGACCCAGAGCGCGAAATCGAGGTTCGAGCGGTCGATCGCGTCGGATAGCCCCGTCTCGAACGGCGGGGGCGTGAAATAGGCGGCGATGCGATCGAATTCGGCGCGCGGCGGATCGGTGCCGAGCGCTTCGAAATGCGCGAACTCTTCCTCGACCTGGCGCGTGAATTCCTCGACGCCGAGATCGTGGACGAGGATTTTCATGCGCTGCTTGTGGATGTTATCGCGGCGCGCGTGGCGGTTCCACACGCGCAGAATCGCCTGGACGTAGCTGAACAGGCGATCGGCGGGGCAGAAGGCGCGGATCAAGGGCGCGATGAAGGGGGTGCGGCCCATGCCGCCGCCGGCATAGACCTCGAACCCGTCCTCGCCCGCTTCGTTGCGGACGAGACGCAGGCCGACATCGTGCCAGCGGATCGCGGCGCGGTCGCCTTGCGCCGCCGTTAGCGCGAACTTGAACTTGCGCGGCAAATAACTGAATTCGGGGTGGAAGGTCGTCACCTGGCGCAGCATCTCGGCCCAGGGACGCGGGTCGGCGACCTCGTCGGCGGTGGCGCCGGCATAGTGATCGGCCGAGATGTTGCGGATGCTTTCGCCCGAGGTCTGGATCGCGTGCATCTCGACGGTGGCGAGATCGGCGAGGATGTCGGGCGCCTGCTCGAGCGTGATCCAGTGATACTGGATGTTCTGCCGCGTGGTGAAATGGCCGTACCCGCGATCGTATTTGCGTGCGATGTGCGCGAGCATCCGCACCTGCGCCGAGTTGAGCGTGCCGTAGGGGATCGCGACGCGCAGCATGTAGGCGTGGAGCTGGAGGTAGAGGCCGTTCTTGAGCCGCAGCGGCTTGAACTGGTCGTCGTTCATGTGGCCGGCGATGCGGCGCTTCACCTGATCGCGGAATTCCTCCACGCGGGCGTCGACGATCGCCTGGTCGTATTGGTCGTAGCGGTACATGGCTTACCTCGTCATTCCAGCGAACGCTGGAATCTCGTGCGGCAGAGGATGCGCTTGCGGAGGGAGACCCCAGCGTTCGCTGGGGTGACGGTGAGGGTTCATATCACCCAGCTCCCGGCGGTCGGGTCGGCGGGCTTGAGCGTGAGATCGGGGCGCACCGTGGGGCCGAGCGCGCGGATGCGGTCCTTGATGTGGGCGGGGCGGGGGCCGTCGGGGGTTTGCTCGGCGTCGATGACATAGGGGCCATTGACGCGCTGCGCGCCTTCCTCGGCGCGCGCGATCACATCGCCTTCGCCATCGACATCGACCGCGTGCTCGACATGGATCGACCAGTCGCGGCCGGTCCACCAGATCACCGCGCCGGTTCGAAGGTCGTTGCCGGTGAGGAGCTTCATGCTGCCATCCCCTCGGCGACGCGCGCCCAGCGGGCGAGCTTGTCCTCGGCGTCGGAGAGCTCGACGACCTCACCGACGACGATGATCGCGGGGCTCTGGACGGCCTCGCGTGTCACCATCGCGCCGAGATCGGCGAGGAGGGTCTTGAGCGCGCGGTGGCCCTCGAGCGTGCCCTTTTCGAGAACGGCGACGGGCATGTCGGGGGCGACGCCATCCGCCATCAGCTTGTCGGCGATGTCGGCGGCGGTGGCGACGCCCATGTAGATGACGAGCGTGCGGCCTTGCCCCGCGAGGCCGGACCAGTTCTGCTCGCTCAGACCTTTGCACTGGCCGGCGACGAAGCTGACGACGCTCGAATGATCGCGGTGGGTGAGCGGGAGCATTGCCTCCGCCGCGCATCCGAGCGCCGCCGACACGCCGGGGATCACCTCGACGGGCAATCCCGCGGCGCGAACCGCCTCGACCTCTTCGCCGCCGCGGCCGAAGATGAAGGGGTCGCCGCCCTTCAGCCGCACGACGATCGAACCGACCTTCACGTGCGCGACGATCAGCGCGTTGATTGCCTCCTGCGGCAGCGTATGGCGCGCGCGTTTCTTGGCGACCGAGATGCGCTGGGCGGATGCGGGTGCAAGATCGAGAACGCGCGGGTCGATCAGCCCGTCATGGACGACCACGTCCGCCGAGCGGAGCGCCTCGACGGCACGGACGGTGAGCAGGCCGGGATCGCCGGGGCCGGCGCCGACCAGAATGACGCGCCCGCGCGCGGTGGGATCGAGAAGACTTGCCATGCGAGCGAATCTGGCGCGCCTGCCGCCCGGCCACAATTCATGCTTTGCTTGGGGGAGGGGTAGCGGAGCTTTCGACGCGTTATCCTCCCCTGAAAAGGGGAGGTGGCAGCCGGCAGGGCTGACGGAGGGGTGAAGCCGTGCGCGGGGACACCCCTCCACCGTCCCCGCTTGCGCGGCGACGGTCCCCCTCCCCTTGCAGGGGAGGATCGAAGCGCCGCTACATTATGGCCCTCAGCCCGTGATCGCGCGGTCGTCGAACAGGCCGAAGGCGAGCGTCGAGGCGTACATC